>CAZODX010000141.1:1512-4086 GCA_964578715.1 uncultured Thermotogae bacterium
ACGGAGAGTACGTGAAGTCTGCTTTCGGGGGTGCGCGGCGGAAGGCGCTCAGCACCAACGGTTCGACAAGACTAGGGAGCTGAAATCTTTCGGGAGCGACGGGATCGCCGCTGAGGACCTGCCAGCCGTCGATGCCCCGGATGAACGTCGGGGTGATGGTGATCTCGAACTCGTCAGAGAGCCCGCTGATCACGACGCCGTCGGCGCGCTCTGGCAGCCAGCGCCAGGTCATCGTGGCCACGGGCGGATTGAACTCGTATGTATCGGACGGGTCGTCGCGCAGGGCGATCTGCGCGGTGGGGGGCAGCCCATCAAAGCGCAGCGTCGCCTCGCCGCCCGCGGGGTTGCCCGGCTTGCTCAAGATAATCACTAAGCTCAGATCACGGGTGTTGGCATCACGATAGAGAAAGACGAGAGCCTGGTTGGCGACTTCCAAGCCCGTATTGGGCTGGTCGTTGGCGAAGCGATAGAAGTCTACGGCTGAGCCCGGCTGGGTCAGCGGGGTGATCGGTGTCGAGAACGCTCCTTGGCGTGCGAGGAAGAACGAAGTCGTCTGAACGGTCTCTTGGCTGGCTCCGGCTACAGCGAGTAGGGCCAACACTATAAGTCCACAGAGAGATTGTCGCATGACACGCATCGCGGCCTCCTTTGTCACCATACCTGCCTCAGTATAGCGAGCGATCCCCCTTGAGACAGTGATTCAAATTACCCATTGCGCTCACTTCCCCTTGGCTTGAGCATAGCACAGCTTTCCGCCAAAGGCAAGTGAGCGTAATGGCAATTACAGTCTAAGAAGAGGGAGGGGGGCTTGCGAGGTCCGGGGACAGAATGGGAGTGGGCGTTTGTCTGGAGGGCAGGTGCGCTCTGTCCAGACTTCACAGGGCGAACACGGGGATTCGCCCCTACTTCTCCCTCCCTTAGACGGATGCTTCAGCATCCGGCCCAGCTCGCGCCACAGGGCACCGCATGCTCCGTCTCGACTGCGGTCGGGCGCTCAGCGATCATAGTAGGGCGTGCCCCAAACAAAGCACATTCGGACTCTATAAACTCTCGCAGCTCCGCAGCGAGCTTTCTGTAGAACTCAAGCTGAGTGGCTTGTCCTATCGTATCAGTGAAGACCACGACCCAGCGCCCTAGATGCGCTTCTAAGAACTTCTTCTGGGCGTCGCGGCAGATCTCGGCGTGCTCGCGCAGATCCTTCTGGAGGGCTAGGGCTTCCTTGTACGCGAGAACGCTCATGAACTCTAGCTCTAAAGCCATGTGATCGGGGCGTTCGCTCACCGCGAGCTCCAGCCCGAACGCCCGATAGAACCCGGCGATGTCTGCAAGCGTCGGCCCTTGAGAGACTGCGCGATTTCTGTCGTACTCGACCTCATAGATCGGACAGATTACAGAAGTGCGGTGGCAGAAGAGCCGGTCGTATTCCAGACTTCGTCTAGATTGTGCGCCGTCTGGCCGCCAAAAGCCTCGCGCCAGCTCGGCATAGCGACGGCTGCGTTCAAAGGCCAACTCGATCTCGTTCATAGCGCTCACCCGATCTCCGGCTCCTGTGGCCGCGGATGATAGAGTATCCACACGATGACCGCTCCAAAGAGCACCCCTAATACCCCTAGCACAGCTGCGACCCACCCCGGCACGCCGATCACCCGCACGATCTCTTTTGTCGTCGGCGCCGGAGTCCCCGTTCCAGCGAGTGTTGTGCCTGCGGGCAGGGCTTCGAGTGTCAGCTCGTGCCAGTTGAGCGAGACGGATTTTCTCGCGCCGCGCTCCCCGCTGGAGCCGTCCCAGACAGCAAAGTTTATAAGATTCTTCTGGCCGGCTTCAAAGCTCGCATCGCCGGCAAGCCCGGTGTGCAGCGCCCGCACGAAGACCACCCGCCAGCGCCCGTTCTCCCAAATCCCCTTCCCCAAGACGTGTTGCAGCTCTTGGTGGGTGAGCGTGCCAAAGCCCTGAGCTATTAAATTTTCGACGGGGGTCTTATGATCTCGCTGTGAGCGCCAGTTGCCGGCGTCGCGCCCGACGTAAATCCCGTAGGGAACTTCACTCGCATAAGGTGGGTAGGTGCGGTCTACGTCGGCCAGGCCGCCCTCGTCTATGTCGCGCTGCCAGGCGGCCTGCCATTGCCAGATATTGACGGCGTTCTGGGCGTCTCCCATAAATGGACTGGGATTGGCCTTGGGGTCAACGGGGAACTGCACGGCGACGCCATCCCCGAATCTATCTACTTGAGCGATATCTTGGTCTTTGGTGGGATCGGCCCACTCGAGCAGAAACGCGATCAATCGGCCGTTATGCAGGGCTCGCACTTGAAGCTCTTTGATCGCTCCGCCGCCGAAGGGCTTAGTGATCTGTTGGGGGCTGAGGGCAATCGTCACGGGCTGGACAGCGTTCCACATAGGAGCCGTTGGGTCTGGGAGCAGTTCTTGGGTGACGAACTTCGCTGTGATCTTGACGGCTTGAGCTTGGGTGATGAGACTGCCCAAGAACGCTAGCAAGATCACAAACCACAGAGATCGCTGAGCACACGGAGCAATTCTGGTTTTGAGCATGAGATCTCCCCTCTTACGGCGTGTT
>CAZODX010000142.1:0-4056 GCA_964578715.1 uncultured Thermotogae bacterium
TCGCAGAATAACGGTCGAATGTACGCCGGGACAAAGCCCGGAAACTGAAAGGGGTTGGGGTGTCCGCCCCGCTGGGCCTGCCCACGAAGATTATTGCCATAATCGAAGACGACTGCGCCAGCTTTCTGCATCTCGATCATCGCTTGGACGTGTCGAACCATCGACGCGAACGACAGCTCAATATATTTTTCGGGGTTCTCACGGCGCAGCTTCAATGCTTCGTCGTAAGTCATGCCGCCGGGGACGTAGCCGTTGAGCTCGTCGTGCGCGGCCGTCTGATCTGTGACGACGTCAGGGATGATATTCCTTCGGACAAGATCGGGGTAGACGTCGGCTGCGTTGCCAAGCAGCCCAATCGAGATGGCGCGCCTGGACTCTTTGTACTCTTTGACCAAGTCGAGGGCTTCGTCGAGATCGTGCGTCCAGGTGTCGAGATAGTTTGTCTTGAGTCTTCTTTCGATCTTTTCGGGGTTGATCTCGACGATCAAGCCGACGCCTTCGTTCATGGTGATCGCTAACGGCTGGGCGCCGCCCATCTCGCCAAGACCAGCCGAGAGCACAAACTTGCCCTTCAGCGAGCCGCCAAAGTGCTTCTTCGCGACTGCAGCGAGCGTCTCGTAAGTCCCCTGCAAAATCCCTTGAGTCCCAATGTAGATCCAACTGCCGGCGGTCATCTGGCCGTACATGATCAAGCCCTTGCGTTCGAGTTCGCGAAATTTTTCCCAGGTTGCCCAGTGGGGCACCAAGAGCGAATTGGCGATGAGAACGCGCGGGGCATCGGGATGGGTCTTGAAGACCGCCACGGGTTTTCCAGACTGCACAAGAAGTGTCTCGTCGAGTTCAAGCTCTTTGAGAGTATTGACAATCGCCCAGAAATCTTCCCACGAGCGGGCGGCCTTGCCCGTTCCCCCGTAGACGATCAAGTTCGCGGGGTCTCCGGCGACTTCGGGGTCTAAATTATTCATGAGCATTCGCATGGGAGCTTCGGTGAGCCAGCTCTTACACGTCAGCTGTGTTCCGCGTGGGGCACGAATCTCAGTTGCAACAGCCATAGAGTCCTCCTTGCTCAGCATTATAAGCCAGGGGCAAGCGGCTTGGCAAGAGTCGGAATCTTTTGGGTATACTTACTATGGGTGCTTAGGATGTTAACCGAATATATCGAACATGCGCTGCGCAAAGCGAAATATAAGAAGCTTGAGGACGGCACGTACTGCGGCACGATCCGGGCTTGCCCAGGTGCCATTGCTTTTGCGAAGTCCCTTCGTGAGTGTAAACGAGAGATGCGCAGCGTGCTTGAGGACTGGCTCTTGGTGAAATTACGTCATGGCGATCCCTTGCCCATCATAGACGGGATCAATCTTAACGTAGGAGCCAGGTGCCGTGGCTCGGTGGACACCCTGCAAGCGCGATGAATTCATTCGAAAGCTCCGTCAACTTGGCTTTACAGGGCCAGAGCCGGGCGGTAAGCACGCACACATGCGCTATGGGCGATATACGTTAGTTTTGCCGAACAATCTAGAGTATTCCGTGCCGCAAGTGAAAACATTGCTTCAACAGGTTGCCTCAGCATTAGGCCGAAGAATCTCTCTGAAAGAGTGGCAGCAGCTCTGATAATATTCAGTGCCTTTGTGTTTCCCCGTGACCTCTGTGTTCAAACTCCCCTCAAATAGACATCTTGCCTGCCTTTGTGCTAGAATAAGCCACCAAGCGATCATCACGTAAAGGGGGAGTTATGAAGTCTGCCAAGTTTCTATTTGTGCTTGTTCTCTTGTCGGCCCTTGTTCCATTGGTCACGCACGCGCAAGCGCCCGCGGTGCAGCTCTCGATGGAACTCTTTGGTCCGTGGGCCTTGTGCGCATCCGAGCCCGACGATGCCCTCGTGTGCACGATGCGCCTGGGCCAGACGCTCCAAGTCTGGGTCCAAGCCCACGCTGTCCCGTCATGGGTTCCTACGAGATTGATCGCCAACTGGCTCCCGGACAACGCCTCGTTTGAAGCGATCTGGCGTCAGGGCGAAGCCACTCAAGTCTTCACCTTCACGCCGACCGAAGCGCACGTCACTAAGCCCGAAGAGCCGTTAATAGTGCGCTTCATCGCGCGCACGGACTTCGACAGCATCTCCAAGGAGCTGCGCATCCATGTGCGGGCCAACCAGCCGCCACAGGCTGTGACGAATCCCGATCAGACCGTCGCGCCGTATCAGATTGTCTTGCTGAGCGCGTTCGACAGCTCCGATCCCGACGGCGACGTCCTGCGCTATCGCTGGGATCAGATCTCTGGACCCCCGGTATTGCTCTTTGGCGCCGAGACGCTCTACGCGATCTTCTTGGCGCCGGCAGAGCCGACGACGCTCGTCTTTCGCCTAACTGTGAGCGATGGAGCCTTTAGCGTCTCCAAAGATGTCACCGTGACTGTGGCTGCTGGCTGTCCATGCAGAGATCCGTAACGTGAGTGCTTGGGCAAATATCGTTTGGTGTTTCTGGCAGCACTAGTATTGCTGGGGCTGCTGGCTGCATGGGAGCTGGGCGTGCGGCTGGCGGGGGTGCCAACGTTTATTCTCCCCAGCCCAAGCCAGATTGCTCTACGCTTTATCTGGGACTTTGAGCTGCTTGCTGGACACTTTCTCGTCACGCTGGGCGAGATCGCACTAGGGTTTGCGATTGCACTTGTGAGCGCGTTCGCATGTGCACTCGCGATCTTTTACAACAAGACCGTCGAGCGCGTCTTCTATCCCATTATTATCTTTCTGCAGAACATGCCGCTTTTTGCGATTGCGCCGCTCTTAAAATTATGGCTAGGCTTTACGATCTGGCCCAAAGTCACCGTTGCGGCGATCATCGCGTTCTTTCCCATCGTTGTCAACACCGTAGACGGCCTGCGGGCGACCGATCCCGATCTCATAGATCTGTTAAAAATTTTCGGGGCGTCGCAGCGCCAAATATTGCAGAAAGTACAGCTTCCTTCAGCGTTGCCGTTCATATTTTCCGGGGCGCGGGTGGGGATCACGCTCAGTGTCGTGGGGGCAGTGATCGGCGAGTGGGTGGGGGCGCAAGCGGGTCTTGGCTATGTGATGCTGCGCGCCAACGCTACGCTCAAGACTGATCTAGTCTTCGCGGCGATCTTCGCTTTGGCTATTCTGGGCGTTGTGCTCTTTGGGCTCTTAACTCTCTTAGAGCGTTGGGCGCTGCCGTGGCGTCGAGTGCGCTCTGCTAATCGTGAGCCTTGATTTCATGTAAAATAGCGAGATCTTGCTCTACAGTGAAATAAAACCGATAGTTCTTTGTGACTCGACCTTGCCAGATTCCTCTCACACGGTCATAGATTTTAAGATCAAGTGACGGGTGAGCTGTATCTTTCAGAAGAAGCCCTAGCTGCTTACCAAAGGCTTTTTGTATATCTGGAGGCAGAGCGGCGAAGCTGCGTACGAAGTGAGGGGTCATCTCAACCCGACGGATAATCAGCATCTATGAGGTGAGGGATTTTAGCTTTCTCTCTAGCTTGTGGTCTGTAACATCGAGAAGCCAGCGGACTTTCTTCAGATCGTAGTGTACGCCTAATTTGGCTGCTTGGCGCATGGCTTTCTCCATCAGTACAAGAAGATCTTGAGCGGCGTACAAGAACTCCATAGCCTCGCGGGCGTTATCGAAGGGGCCGAAGAGCTTACCGGCTTGTTGCTCAGCGAGAGATTCTTCCAATGCTTCGTTAAGCTCACGTTTGGCTGCACGTCTCACCATAACAGAAAACAGTATAACGAGAGGAAATGCTTGCGTCAAGATGCTTATAGCTCGCTGCGCAGTAATGCTGCTGCATATCTGACGGTCTCTTCGCCGAAATCGAACTTCAGCCCTGCGGCAGCAAAGAGCTCCGGCAACGGACGCGAACCCCCAAGCGCCAACGCCCGCTTGTATGCGAATAACGCCTCTTGTGGGTCTTTCTTCGCTCGCGCATAAAGCTGCAATGCGCCCAGCTGCGCGATCCCGTACTCAATGTAATAGAACGGATGCAGATAGAGATGGAGCTGGCGCTGCCAGAAATTTCTCTGGGCTTCTTCGTAGC
>CAZODX010000143.1:0-665 GCA_964578715.1 uncultured Thermotogae bacterium
TTGTAAAACAGCGCAAGGACGAGCGGTATTGCAGCCCCACCCACAAGAAGCTTGCCTGGCAAAAAGCTAAAAGAGAGAAAGCAGGCAAGTGACCGTTCAGTGTTGTAAAAACAGCGAACGGTTCTGCTTGAAAAACGTGATGACCGGTCATCTTGACAACGGTCACCGCGTTCGCTATAATGGCCATCGGTGATCGAAATGAGAGATGAACCTGTAGCAACGAGGAAGTGCGGAAAGTGTCCCAAGCCTGATCTTAGGACGACGATAGACCGTGATTTACTAGAGCGTTTGCGAAGTCTCTCACGCGCGCGAGGGATTTCCGTTAGCGCAATTGTCGAGCGCGCTCTAGATCGTTATTTCGCCACAGAGAGGGAAGATCATGAGACATGAGGTAATAGGTGAAAAAACGCTGCGCGGATCAGCCCCCTTAGCTACCCCGCAGCGTTTTTGAGCTCAAGCAAGGAGTGTGTGATAACATGCCTGAAGCTCAGCATCTATATTATAAAACATCACCCCATAACAAGTCAAGTGCCAACCCTGAAGCGGAGCGTGCCGTGCTCGGCGCAGCTTTGCTCAACCCGAAAGAAGTCGTGCCGGTGTTAAAGGAGCAGCTCCAACCCAGCGACTTCTATGAGCTCCGGCATCAGAGGTTTTGCGAAGCGATC
>CAZODX010000143.1:675-4029 GCA_964578715.1 uncultured Thermotogae bacterium
GCATGATGCCGGGACTCCCGTCACGCCGCGCGAGATCGTCGAGTTCTTAGAACGTGAGGGCAAGTTGAAGGACTGCGGTGAGTTGCCAGCCTCGTATTTGATGGAGATCATGACGCAATGCCCTGGTGTGGCGTCCGTGCCGTATTACGTCGAAAGAATCCGCGACGCTGCGCGTAAGCGTGAATGGCAAGCCCGATTGCTCGCCGCATATGAGAGATCAAAAGATGATCCCGACGCGGCGCTTGAGGAGCTCATGGCGCATGTCAAGATTGACAAGCAGACGAACGGTGCTCACCCTCAAAGCGGGCTGCACTTCCCAGAGAGCGCGTATTTGGGCTTAGGGGCAGAGTTCGCTGACATCTACGCCACAGCGTGCGAGAGCCCTGAATCGTATTTCTACCTTGCCTTTCTTACATGCCTGGGCGCATTGGTGAGTGACCGCGTTGTCTTGCAGGGCGCGACCAAGTCCCCGCCACGACTTTATACGGTGCTGCTGGGGCCATCAGGGATTTCCCGCAAGAGCACTGCAATCAAGCTGACCGTAGATTTTTTTGCCCGCAACGTCGTGGGCTTCCCCGTTGTGCGGGGGCTGGGCTCAGCGGAAGGTCTGGCCAAAACAATCGAGAAGCGTAATTACACAAACTGTTTGCTGATCTTCGACGAGCTGAGAACGTTCGTTGATAAGGCCAAGATCGAAGGGAGCATTTTGCTCTCAATTGTTAACACGCTTTACGAAGAGACACGGGCAGAGAATCACACCAAGGGGCACGACATTGAGCTGAACGACGTGCACCTGTCACTCTTGTCGGCCTGCACGTTAGATACCTTTTCAAACCTGTTTGATGCAAATTTCGTCGCCATCGGCTTTCCAAATCGTTTGCTCTTAGTGCTCGGCGAATCCAAAGAGCAAATCCCCGTGCCCAGGGACGTGCCCGAAAGTGTCGAGAAAGCCCTGGCTCAAGAGCTTGGAAGTATTATCTACCAGCTCCGGCATTACAACCCAAAGAATCCCCTGATCATGCGGCTCACCGACGAAGCGCTTGGGATTTGGGCTGATTTTTATAAGACCATCCCGCGCACCGTGACGGGCACTCGTATAGACACAATTGGACTGCGCTTGGCAATGCTTTTAGCCCTGAACGCAGGGAAGCACGAAATAGACGCGGAGACAGTGCGTGCCGCTATCGCCATAGCGCAGTGGCAGCTTGCCGTGCGAGAGGAACTGATGCCCATAGACGCACTCAATGTTATCGCCGCTATGGAGCAGAAAATCGTCAAAGTGCTCAAAGCGCGTGGCCCTCAGAAGGCCAGAGAGCTCAAGCGACTGTGCAACGCCCACAGAGCGGGACTGTGGGTCTTCGAGCACGCCTTGACTAATCTCCAGAGGTCACAGGAGGTGCGCTATGACCCCAGAAATCGCGTTTTTGCGGTCCTGGACTAAAATTCCAGCACTTAGACCCCAGGTGTCGTCAAATTTGTCGTCACCTGCAAAATTGGGGTCTTTTGCTGATCTGAACTGCAAGAGCTGGATTTTATATAAGGGTCAAAGTTACAACTGCAACTTCGACCCCTATGTGATTTTAAGATATTACAGACTCTATCTAGAAAAACCCTTCATTTTGGAAGTGACGACAAAAGTGACGACACTTCTGCCAGCCCCTGGACGGGGGGCGCACCGAGGAGGTGACCGACGCCTATGCGTCCTTATCAGACCCTTCTTAGTCTGAACCATGCCTTGTTAGAAGCCTACGAGCTACTTGGAGGCTCCGTTCTCGAACGGTATCTTGGGCTCTCTCTAGAGGCCTTAAACGCTCGTAAGCAGCTCGGTGAAGAGTGCAAGACCGTGAAAGGATGCGTTGATACTTTGCGCAAGATAGATGGCATCATCAGAGAGCGCAAGAAACTCGTCGAGCACATTGTTGGAGAGTGACGTCAACATCGAGAAAGGAGTGAGAGTCTATGCCCAACGTGAAGCCCAAGCAGTTCGGTAGGCGGCTTTCGGTGCGGGTTCCAGAATCGCTTTATAAGGCCATTGATGGCGTCATACGCCACGAAGGCCTAGACAGGAGTGGGTTCATCCGAAAAGTCCTAACAGAGGCCCTCAGGATTGAAGAAAGCGAGGTGACCATTGATGACGAAGATCGCAGTGCTGGCCCCTAACGGGCGGAAGGCGTGGCCGTATCGGCTCGAAGGACGGACGCTCGTCAAGCGCGTGACGGAGCGACACGTCTGGCGGCTCCATCAGGCTGTGGGGATTGACGAATCGGTCTGGCAGGACTGGCGTGATTACGTGGACACGATCCGCTTCGAGTTCGACAGCGGTCTGGTCAAGGAGATCGAGGCCAGCGAGTTTGAGCGCGAAAGCTTCCTTCACGGCAACGGTCAGTTTGCGTTGACGCGCTTCATCCCGCTGGCCCGACTCAAAACGGTGAAGCCGGGGATGTTGCCCCTGTTTGCATCATAGCAGGGGAGAGCTTTGCGGGCAAGTTGGCGGCGTGGGCAGCCGGAGAAAGAGCCCGAATTCTCAACGAAGGAGTGATACACCATGACGGAGACGCTGACGGTAGAGTATCGGGAATCGAGGCCGGTGAAGCCAGGGAGCTATCGTGCGAAGATCAGAGCACTGGAGCAGAAGCCGAGCGCGTTCAAAGAGGGCGAGCGTGTGCTCGTCGTGGAGTTTGAGCTGTTGGACGGTGAAGCGGGCCGAGTCTTGCGCAAGACCTATGGTCTGCGCCTTGGCCCACGGGCAAAGCTGACGTCGTTGGTCTCGCGGCTGATCGGGCCGCTGAGGGACGGACAGGTCGTTGATCTGAAGAATCTGATCGGCAAGGAGTGTGAGATCGTGGTCACGCTAGAGACGGGGCAGGACGGCAAGCACTTCGCCAAGATCGTGGACGTCTTTGCCCCAGAAGGGAGCGATCATGCGACTATCGGAGAGAGAATTCAAAAAGTGGCAAAGGTGGCTTTTGAGTGATCACGAGAAGTGCCCGCTGTGCGGGCGGCCTATGCCAGGCTATCGAAAGAAGGGAGATCAGCATGACGCTCATCGAGATTCGCAAGGCCGACGGCACGCTGATCGGGCGGTGTGACGCGCGCTGCCATGACGCCGTCACGCCGGAGTGCGAATGCTGCTGTGGTGGACGGAATCACGGGCGGGGGCTGGAGCAGGCCGTCGCTCAAACACGCGCTCTCGCCCACGATATGATCCCTGAGCAATGGAAGCAGCTCGGAGAGCCTTCTATACCGGTGCTGGAGCTCTCCGAGCAGGAGCTGCAAGAGAGTATATCATCGGTGCGGTGTCGGCGCCGGCGTTGGGCAATTCGACTAAGCAGCCTTCGCGGCGCAGA
This sequence comes from uncultured Thermotogae bacterium, assembly GCA_964578715.1. Classification (GTDB taxonomy): domain Bacteria; phylum Bipolaricaulota; class Bipolaricaulia; order RBG-16-55-9; family DRXL01; genus JANXCC01. The sequence goes on from CAZODX010000143.1 coordinate 4,023, forward strand.
TTATATG
>CAZODX010000144.1:0-4028 GCA_964578715.1 uncultured Thermotogae bacterium
GGGACCTTGAAGCGCTCCCAGATCGCAGCCCCGACGCGCCGCGCCAGCTCTATGCACTCTTGTTTTGTCACCCCGCGCAGCGGCACAAACGGGATGACGTCCACAGCGCCCATACGGGGATGCTCCCCCTTGTGCTTGGTGAGGTCTATCAGCTCGACGGCTTTGGCGAATAAATTCAAAACGGCCGCCTCGACCGCTGCAGGCTCGCCTACAAACGTAATGACCGTGCGATTGTGATCGGCATCGGGGTCGACATCGAGCACGATAGCACCGGGGGTCTGGCGCACCGCCGCGACGATCGCTTCGATCTTCGTGTGGTCGCGTCCCTCGCTGATGTTGGGCACAGACTCGAGTAACGGTTTCATAGGCTACTCTGCAATCTCTTGAGTAACAGCTACGGAGAGGAGCGCTTCGGCGACCACGGTGCCCTCGACGGTAGCACAAGCCCAGGCGCGATAGAACCCTTCTCGGCTGCGTTGGAGTTCCACTTCATAGATGAGCTGATCCCCGGGCCGGACGGGGCGGCGGAAGCGCGCGCGGTCTACCCCAACTAAGTAGCCGCGCTGGCCTGGCTGCTCTCGGCTCACCAATAGCCCTACGGTCTGGGCCATGCCCTCTAAGATGAGAACGCCGGGCATGATGGGCCGCTCCGGGAAGTGCCCCACAAAGAACGGCTCGTTATGCGTGACGTTCTTGAGGGTGCGCACGCGCCGCTCGTCCCATTCCAACACTCGATCTACAAGCAAGAACGGGTAGCGATGCGGCAAGATGCGCCGAATCTCGTCTTCGCCCATAGGTCGCTTATTGTCCTTGGTTGAGGATCTTCAGCACGTCGTACGTGATATCTTCGATCTTGCTGGGATTTGCGTAGAGAACGACATCCTTGCGCTGGGTGACCCAGTCGTAGCCGCGCTCCTTGGCAATCTGCTCGACTACTTTGATCATCTCGGTTTGGATCTCGGCAGTCAGTTGGAGGTCGAGCTGTTGAAGCTCTTGCTGGAGCCGTGCGGCCTCGCGCTGGAACTCGTCCTCGCTCATGAGCCCTTTCTTGAATTTCTCTTGGAGGGCCTTGAGCTCATTCTGCTTCTTTTCGGCTTCTTTGCGGAATTGCTCGACGGCCTCGCCGGTCTTCTTATAGTCTTGGAAGACCTTCTCGGCGTTGATATACGCGATGCGCAAGCCCGAGCCGCTTTGAGCAAGCTGGGCTTTTAAGTCTTGGACTTCCTTCTCGAGCTGAGCGACCTTGGCGCGCAGATCGTCGATATTCTGTGCCCCGCCCTGCGATTGGCAGCTGGCGATCAGGAAGATCGCAGCCAACAGTCCCAGTCCCATCAGCAACTGTTTCATAGAGTGTTCCCCCTTTGCGATAGAATTTAGAACATGGTGCCAAAGCCAAACTGGAAGACCGGTGCAATCTGGAGCCCGGTCTCGTAGAACGGCCATGCTATGACCAAGCGCACGTTCCCGACAAAGCCTGTCACCAGGCGCATCTCAAAGCCTAGAGATTGTTTCCATCCCACCTCCTTCGCCCAGCCGGTGTCATAGTAGAAGACACCCCAGATGTTCTCGGCAAGCTCCATGCGATATTCGAGGTTCATTAAGGTAAACTGATCGGTGGGCCGTGTCTCCCAGCCGCGCACCGTCATGACCCCGCCAAAGCCGAACCGCTCTTGGGAGGGCAAGGTCAGCCCTAAGGCCCCGTAGAGGCGCACGCTGAACGTTTGGCGCTCCAGGGTCATCCAGTGATGGGTCCAGATCCCTTGGAGTTTAGTGAACTCTGTGCCCACGGCGAACCTGCCCGCTTGCTCCCCCATGAAGATCAGCTCGCCCCCTGACGTGGGGAAGAGCGGGTTATTTCTCGTGTCGTGCACGACGTCCATTCCCAGGGAAGCGATGAGGCTCTTCTCGTTGATCGGTTCTGCCTTCCAGACGTGCTCGTAGCGGAAGCGGAGCGTCAACGTCAGATCTGACCTCAGTGGGTAGCTGACGGCAAATTTCATCCCGGATGTGGTCATCTCGTGGGGCTGGGGATAGGTCTGCTGCTGCGTGTTATTAAAGAGCGAGGCTTCGACAGAGTTATACGCTTTAAAGTATGCTGTCGTCTTGTAATTGATCGAATAATTGAGCACATCTTTGCTCACGATCAACCCGCGATCCAGCGAGAGATCGAGATCTTGAGCTGTGCCCAAGATATTCTTCCAGCCTAGGCTGAGCTGTCCGACCAGTCCGACTTGGGGATTGTAGCTTAAGCCGCCCTTGAGATTGCCCAATTGATCTTCTTCGACGACGCTGACTACAAGCTCGACCTCGCCCGTAGACGTATCTAATACCTTGGGTTGGATGTTCACGCCATCTTGCTTGAAGTAGCCTAACTGCAAGAGATTTCTGAAGCTATCGCGCAGGGGGTTCTCGTTCACTAAATCGCCCTCTTTGAGCCGGAGCGCCTTGCGGATGACTAGCTCAGATGTGCATCGTCTTGGGAACTCCAAAACGTTGGGGATGATCACAGACTTGGCGCCGGGCTTGCACGCGTTGGAGATCGTGACTTTGGTGATCTTCCCTTCGGTGATGCGCACGGTGAGTACCCCATCGGCGAGGCTCTCGCGCACGAAGTTCACCAAGAGATAGCCGTCGATCCGATAGAGGTCATAGACGCGCTTGAGCGCGGTCAGCAGTGCAAAATTATTGATGGGCCCCTGGGGCAGCTTGCCGATGAGAGCTTGCAATCGATTCAGCGGATAGACCGTCGCCCCGGTGAGCTTGATCGTGTGGATCTCCGCGGGTTCATCTAAGAGACGGCGCTCCTTCAGGTTCCAAATGATCTTAATAGTGTTGGGTTTGCTTCCCGCCTCGACGCCGATGGTGTTTTCATCGGCTTGTTGGAAGTAAACAGAGCGATTGAGCGCTTTGATCGCTTCTTGGATGGGCGCGATCTTGACGGGTTCGCCCACGGGTAGCTGGAGCATGGGTTTGATCAGCGACTCCGGGACTTCTTGCAGCCCCCGGATCTCCACAGAATCGAGCTTGCCCTCGACAATCTGGATCGTCAAGATCTGTTTGTCGCGATTGAACGCTGGGTCAACGCCGATGAACGTATACCCCTTCTTGAGATAGAACTGAGTGATCGTGTTCTCGATGATCTTGTCGTCGAACCATCGGATATTGAGGGGCTTGTTCTCTTCGACCTTGGCGTCGCGCAGCGCGTCGATCAATTCGTCGCGTCGTGCTATCTTCATTTTGTAGGGGAAGAGCCTGATCCCCCAGATATCTATCAGATAGAACTGATAGCTCTCGTTGCCGGTGAACTCGATCTTCTTGACGATGGGGTTTTCGACAACGCGATAGATGACCCGGATGCCGTTCTGCACCATTCGGTAGTCGGCTTCGACTTTCTCCAAGGTGCCTAGGGCGCGCAGGGCCTGGGCACCCTTCTCGACGTCTTCTAGGGTGATGCGCGAGCCGATGTTGAACGGCAGCGCATCGTAGATCTCGCGCTTGGTCAGGGCCTTATTGCCCATAATGACGACCTCACGCACGTTGTAGGTCGTCTGCTGAGCCATCCCGAACGCCACCCCAAGCACGACCAACCCTACCCAAACACTCACAAAAACTATACTTTTCTGGCGCACTTACATACCTCCTTCGAGTACGCTCTCTTCCGAGCTGCGATATTGGATTGCTTCCGCGACATGAGCGGCTTTGATAGTCTCCGATTGCTCTAAGTCCGCGATGGTGCGCGCGACCTTGAGCACGCGATGGTACGCCCGTGCACTCAGGCTGAGATGGTCTATCGCTTGTTCGAGTAATCTTTGTGCGTTCTGTTCTAGTGGGCAATAGAGACGCACCTCACGCACCCCCATCTGCGCGTTGGCGAAGATCTTCTGTCCCCGGAAGCGCTCGCTCTGAATCCGGCGAGCACGCTCGACTCGCGCTCGCACGACAGCCGAGCTTTCGCCTGCGGGCTTCCCCATCAACTCCTCTTTCGTCAGTCGTGGTACCTCCACGAATATATCTATTCTATCAAGAAA
>CAZODX010000145.1:0-4021 GCA_964578715.1 uncultured Thermotogae bacterium
GCAAAGAATCGCTGATCAGTTGGAACGTGATGGGGATCTTCGTGGGCACGCTCATCTTGGCTGACTTATTTATCTGGTCGCGTGTGCCCCATTACGTCGCCGAACGATTAGTGAACAGATCGCGTAGCGTCTGCTGGGCGATGGTAAAAGTCTGCGCGTTTTCCGGGTTTCTCTCGATCTTTGCCGAGAACGTTGCTGTTGTGTTGATCGTCGCGCCGATTGCGTTTGCGTTAGCTGAAAAACTCAAGACCAGTCCCGTGCCGTTAATTATCGGAGTGACGATCTCGTCGAATCTCCAAGGGACGGCGACGCTCATCGGCGACCCGGCGAGTATGATTTTTGCCGAGTACGCGAACGTGTCGTTCAATGACTTCTTCTGGTACAAGGGGCAGGGGCTTGGGGTCTTTTTTGCGATTCAATTTGGGTTTTTGACGTCGCTCCCCGTGCTCTATTGGACATTTCGGCATCTCAATCAAAAAGTCGAGCTTGTTGCCGAAGAGAAAGTGCTCAGTTGGGGACCGACGATATTCTTAGCGACAATGATAGGTGCGCTCGCGATGGCGTCGTCGCTGCAAGCGCACGATCTGTTGGGAGCGATCTGTATGATCTGGGGGCTGGGTGGGCTGATCTGGTACGAGCTTTTGGGACGTAACGACCGCGAGCGCTTCCCCGATACCCCTTGGCAGATTCTTAAAAGACTCGACTGGGACTCGGCGCTCTTTCTCATGGGGGTTTTTACGCTTGTTGGAGCGTTGGTCGAGAAGGGTTGGATTGATCTCTTTGCGGACTGGCTCAAGGGGGTGCTCGGCGCAAATATACTTGTCTCGTACATTGTGATTATCTTTCTGTCTATGCTCGTGTCGGCGTTTGTGGACAATATTCCGTATCTGATGGCGATGATCCCGTTAGTGATGAAGCTGGCGGCGCCGGGGGCAGGGCAAGAAGCCTTGCTCTTTGGGCTCTTAATAGCTGCGAGCTTAGGGGGCAACATTACGCCCATTGGGGCGTCGGCGAACATTGTCGGTGCAGGGCAGTTGCGCCAACGCGGGTATATTCTGGGCTTTGGGGAGTTCGGGAGAATCGGGCTGCCGTTCACGCTCGCCGCGACGATCCCCGCGGCGATCTTCCTCTATCTGCTGTGGGTGATCTTGTAGGTTGCGAGGGGGCACCCTATCGGTTTACAATGTGGACGCTATGGGCAAGCTGTTGAGTCAGCGACGCTCTAAAGTGGGGATAACTTCTTACACCTTCAAGGTCGTCCTCGAAAGGGACAAATGGCCTGACGAGCCGGACGAGAAGGCCGTCTGGCGTGCGTATATCCCCATCTTACCTGCAGCTCACGCGTGGGGTGATACCCCCAAAGAAGCCATGGAACGTCTCCAAAACGCCGTCGAGTTGCTCGTTGAATATATGATGGAGCGGGGCGAGGCCATCCCTCAAGAGCCTGATCAAGTGATTGTAAGTAATGAACCCTTGATCACTGTAACTATCTAGTATGCGATGCCCATTGATTATAGCAAGCTCCGTTCCCTGACATTGCGGCAAATTGTACGCGCTCTTCTGAGAGATGGCTTTTACCTGAAGCGACAAAAAGATGCCACTCGCCTTTTTGTGCATCCAGATGGACGTAGGGTTGTCATTCACTACCACAAGCCAGGGCAGATGCTTAAGATCGGTACCCTCAAGGAGATCATAGAGAACGAAGCTCGCTGGACGGAAGAGGACCTGCGGCGTCTCAAGTTGTTAAAATAGAGGCACTATGAACACTCCATCGCTTGGTCGGCGGATCTGGCATCATATCTATTCGCGGATGCTGACGGGGGTTGTCTTCGTCGTGCCCCTCATCTTGACGATTTGGGTCTTGCAGTTGCTCTATAATCTCTTGGACGGCCCGCTGCGCTCGCTGCTCAACGCCATGTTGCGCTATACCTTCAGAGTCGAACTGCCCTCTGGGGTCGGGCTGGTGCTGACGCTCCTGGCGCTTTACGTGACGGGCATCCTGGCGACAAATATGCTGGGGCGAAGACTCTTGGAGTTCTGGGAGTCGCTGCTTGAGAAGATGCCCATCGTCAACAGTATCTACAATGCTGCTCGCCAAGTGGTGCGCACGCTCTCTCAGCCGCAAGAGAAAGCATTTCAACGAGTGGTCTTGATCGAGTTTCCCTCGAAGGGCTTGTGGACGATAGCGTTTCAGATGGGCACGATCCAGACGAGCGATGGGCGCGAGTGGGTCAGAGTCTACGTGCCGACGACGCCCAACCCCACGTCAGGGTTCTTGCAATTTCTCCCCAAGGAGAGCGTGCAGTTTACGTCGATCCCAGTGGACGAAGCTCTGAAGATGGTCGTTTCGGGGGGGATTTTGGCACCAGAACGTTTGGATATGGGGCTACCCAAGATCGATCAGAGCTCGTAGCGCTCGAGGAGCTTCTTCTCCTCCCCGGCGATCTCGGCGCGAATCTCAAAGTACTCCGCAAGCCCAGAGTGTCGAAGCTTCTCTTTCAGAAGATTGTCAATCTGAAAGATCCCCGCAGAGTTGGCCATCTTAATTTCGATGCAGATCGGGCGCTTCTCGCCCTTGCGCAGTTGGACGTCCTCGATAGCGAGCGCCGAGACGGCATGGATCGTCATCGAGCCGGCCTTGAACGGGATGCGCGCACGCCCTTCTTCCATATCGAGCGCGTCCGCGATCTTCACAACCCCTGCCTCGACCGTCAACGGCTCAATCTCTGTTTCATGCGCGTAGACCGCGTGCAGCACTTCTGCAGTGATAATAGCGCGCTCGCGCTCTGCATAGATATCTTTCAGAAGATCGGGCAGCAGATCAGCTGCCAACGCGACCGAGAACGGCTCGTGATTGGTACGGTGCACGATATGCCCGATGTCGTGCAAACACGCCGCTAGGACGACAATGACCTCGGCATCGTCTTTGGTGAGTTTGTGATCTTTCTCGACGCTGGGCTGCACCCCCGCTTCCATGAGCATTCGTAAAATCTTTAAAGCGAGATTAGCGACGATTCGAATATGCACCGGGCCGTGATCATTAATTCCCAATCTGTCAATGGCATTGATGTTCGAGCAGTACCAATAGGTGTTCAGCGTGACGTGCTCGTTGATGCGGGCGACGACGGCTTCGAGCCTCTTGTTCTCGCGGACGGGGATGTTGAGCACCATAGCTTTAGGAGTGCTTATCGGTCTTGTGGATATGGCGGAGGCGCTCCACACCGCCGATCTCTTCAATGACTTGGACGACCGCAGGGGGCACGTGGGATTTCCACTCGTCGCTGCGCAGCATCAGTTCACGAATTTTTGTGCCGTCCCAGTGGGCGCGCTCGATGTAGGGCAGCGGGCGCACGGTGATCCCGCGCTCCTCAAAGAGCTGCTGCACTAAGGGATTATTGGAATAGACGATCTCGAACGGCGGCGTCAGGCTGCGAATATGGGCGACATAGAGCGAGTTGCGCGCGATGTCTTCGATGGGCAGGACATACGTCGTGATCGGGGGCTTTAACTCTTCTAACGCTTTGGTGATCATCATGATGCGTTCGCCGGCGGTGAAGGGGTCTTTGAGGGTATGGCTCTCTTGGGCCGAGCCTATGGCGATGATCAGCTCGTCGATCTCTTTGCTCTGAAAGATCTGTTTGATGACGGCGTGATGGCCGTTATGATAGGGCTGGAAGCGCCCCAAAAACAAGCCGCGTTTGGTCTTCATAGAGACCTCTCCCCTAAAGGGGGCTGGGGGGTTAAGTCGTTGAAAAACTCTGCGACGGCGCGGGCGACCCTTTCGGCGTTGGGCAGGCCCTCGTCGCCCATCTCAATAATAAGAGTATTCTCAGACGTGACGCGGAAGACTCCGTCATGGCCGGGCTTCAGCGTGACGGCTTCGACCCTGTCGGCATAACTCTCTAAAATTTTCTGCGCGGCCTCTAGGGCCGGCTTCAGATACATACATTCGTCGCAATACTCAATCGTGATCGTGGGCTTCATTGTTATTATTGTATCGCTGACAAGAGCGTTCGTCCAG
>CAZODX010000146.1:0-3912 GCA_964578715.1 uncultured Thermotogae bacterium
TCTCACCCATCTCCATAGCTCCTGCAGCGTCGGAGACTTGCCGTACATTAAAATCCCGATCTGAAAGATCTTGCCCGCCAAGCGCATCATCCCATACGTCGCCACAGCAAGCACGATCACAGATAAGAGCACTTCCCACCACGGCACAGAGCTCACAGCCGTTCTCAAGATCATCATCCCCGGCGTGGACGGCGGAAAGAAACTGATAATCTTGAGCGCAATGTGATCGGGATTTTTTAGCACCAGCGAAAAGAGCATGAGGGGCAGGATCGGCGGCAAGAATACTAACGACATCCCGAACGAACTCGCACTCTGCAAGTCGTCACTCAGCGTGGCGCTCACCGCTGCCGTCAGCGACGCCAAGAAGAGATACCCCAGCACAAAATACGCGATATACAGCGCGATCTTCTCCCACGCGAAAAACGGCAGAATCGCCAGAGTAATGACGGACGTCGGCAGCCCTACATACGGCCCGCCCACAAAGATAAGCGTCAAGCCCACGACAGCCCAGATGAACGCTTGTACTAATGCTAGACCCCCCAGCCCCACGATCTTGCCCGTCATCAGCTGGTGCGCCCGAATCGAAGAGAGCACCAGCTCGACGACGCGATTGCGCTTCTCCGAGATCACTCCATACAGAATCCAACTGATCGAGTTCATGGTGATGAAGAGCAAGAGCAGAATAATAACAAACCCCACGCCAACAGTCAGTCCAGCTTTGAGCTGTTCTGTTGCAGCCTCGGGGGCAGCTTGCACCGTGATCTGGACGCCTTGGCTGAGCTGGGCCGCGCGCTCTGACGGCAGCCCAAGCTGCTTGAGTTCATGGCGCAGCAGAATCTGCGAGAGCGCGTCGCGCAGAGGGCGCGGCACGCTTTGCGATGGCAGATCCCGAATATTGAAGCCCAGTCCTTCGCGAGGCTTGGGGACGTAGCGCGCTTGGCGAGTCTGGAAGAAATTAGATTCAATAACTAAATACCCGTCAAATTCGCCGCGTTGCATCCGCGCGGGCAGCTCCGCTTCCGAACCCGTAAAGAGCACGACGCGATACCCCGAGCCTTGAAGCTGTTCACTTAGCTCCGCAAAGATCCCAGCACGGTCTAAGACGGCAAGCTGAGTCGCTCCATCTCGCTCAGCCGTGCGCGCGATCCAGATCACCAAAGCTATCAGACTCAGCGAGAAGAGCGGCGCGGCGAAGGTCGCAATGAGAAACGCCTTGCTCTTGAGGTTCTGCACAAACTCCCAGCGCGCCACAGCCCACATAGCTCTCACCCTTTCACCATCTCCACAAAAATATGATGGAGCGGCGGCTTCTTAATAGCAATCTGCTCGATCTCCAGCTTGCCCAAAATAGACGAGAGAAATTCTTCTGGGCGCACGCCCTCTTTGAGAATCAGCTGCGCTCGCCCGTCGGAGATCTGCGCCGACTTCACCAGAGGGTTTTCGCTAAGCAACGCGCCGTCGCCGCGAAAGTCTATGGTCACCCAGTCCTCTCTCCAGTTGCGCTTGATCTCGCGCAGCTTGCCGTAGAGCACTTGATGTCCCTTGTTCATTAAAAAGATTCGATCTACGAGATCTTCGACGAGGTGCATCTGATGGGCTGACAGAAGAACCGTTGTGCCCCGCGCCTTCAGCTCTACAATCAGATCGCGAAAGAGCTCTTGATTGATTGGGTCAAGCCCAGCGAAGGGTTCATCCAAGATGACGAGCTCCGGCTCATGCAAGATCGCCGCGATAAACTGAATCTTTTGCTGCATCCCCTTAGAAAGCTCCCGGATATTGCGAGAGCAATACTTTTCGAGCTGGAGGCGCTGCAGCCACAGCAGCGCGCGCTCGCGGGCCACGCGCGCGTCTAGCCCCTTGAGGCTCGCGAGAAAGACGAGCGTGTCGCAGACTTTTCGATTGTCATAAAGCCCACGCTCTTCGGGCAGATACCCCACACGTTCTGGGAGCAGTGTGCCATCGGGCGAGAACGAGAATGTGATCTCCCCAGAATCCGGCTGAAAGATCCCTAAGATCATTCGGATAAGAGTCGTCTTGCCGGCACCGTTGGGGCCGAGCAGCCCGAAGATTTCGCCCTTGTGCACCGCAAAGCTCACGTCGTCAACGGCTTTGGTGCCATCGAAGGATTTGCGCACGTTCTCAATAGAAAGAACGATTTGGGAATGCATAGCGTAAGCAATTATACACATCTTGCCCAAGAGGTTCTAGAGAAAAAGCGAAGCTCCCAGACACATAGCCTGAGAGCTTCGCTGGGCAAGGTGGGGTCTAGAAGGGAGAGGGGTAGCTCACATCTTGACCTCGATCTTGTACACAATAGTATTGGCGTCGTACTTGATCTCGACAAATTTCCCAATATAGCTGGGTAACTGCTCAAACGAGATATAGCTCTTCTGCTTGCCCTGCTTGACCTCGATGACGACGTTTGCGCTCACGGTGAACGTCTGGTTATTCACAGTGATCGTGCGATTGGCTACATCTACGGCTTGCAGGGTGCCCGTGAGCTTGCCCGCCTTGCCTCCACCCCCAGCGTTGTTCTTGACCTCGATTTGGTAGACGACGCCATTGCTCAGCTTCAACTCGACCTGCCGCCCGATGTAATTGGGCAGTTGACTGAACGGAATGTACCCCTGCTTCTCCACTTTGACAACGACGTTGGCACTCACAGAGTACAGTTGATTGTTGACGGTGACCGTGAGGCCTGCAACATCTACAGCATTGAGCGTGCCATACACTTTCGTGCTGCCGCCGCCTCCGGTGCCGTTCTTCACTTCGATCTTATAGACCAGCCCCTGAGCGGTGAGCTTCAGCTCGACCCACTGCCCCACATAGCTGGGCAGCTGGCTGAACGGGATATACCCTTGGTTCTTCACCTTGACGGTGACGTTGGCGCTCACCGAATAGACTTGATTGTTGACGGTGACCGTCATCCCGGCGACATCGACAGCGTTGAGCGTGCCCTTCACCTCGTTGCCGCTGGCCCAGCTCACTGCTGCCAGCGCCGCGACCATCAGTCCTACGACCGCAATCAGTTTCATCAGTTTCATGAGATTTTCCTCCTTGGCGTGATTGATTATCCTACGATGACATGCTTGGCTTCATAATAGCCGTTCTTGAGCTCATATTGCGTGATCGTCAATCTCACCCCCTTCACAATGCTCGAACGATCGAGAGATTTGCCCTGAGGGTCTACGATTGTGGTGCTCTTGCTGATCTTTACAGGAAAATCTTCTTTTCCATCACCGTTGGCATCCAGGCGCACAAAGAGATCATCCCCAAACGAGAGCACTTCAAGGACGATGCCCACCAGAGGCTGAAGCACCGGAGTTGACGTCTCGCCGACAATCACGTGCCAAGCTTCGTAGTAGCCCTCGTCGTCGAGCTTGTAGGCGACCAACGTTATAGTGACACCGGGCTTGATCGCATCGAATGAAAGCCTATTGCCCGCCGGATCGGTGATGATCGCGCGGCTCTTGATCTTGACCCGTGCGTCGGGCTGATTGTCGCCGTTAGTATCTAGTGCGACGAAGAAGTCGTCGCCGAATTTGAGGGTCTGCAGCACCACGCCCTTGATGGGCTGCTGCGCTGAGGCAGCCGGGGGCTGCCCTGTGCTCGCTGTGCCCACGACGACTCGATAGGCTTCATAATAGCCGTCGTTGTCCCATTTATAGTGAGTGACCGTCAGCGTGACCCCTACGACAATCGTGCTGATGGGTAACGGATTGTTATTGACATCAACGATCTGGGTCTTCTGCTCGATCTCCACTAAAACATCTGCGCGGGTATCGTTATTCGTGTCCAATTGAACGAAGAGATCGTCTTTGGCCCACCATAGCTGCACAACCGTCCCGGTGATCGGCGCTTGCGCCCAGCTCACCACTCCAAAAGTCAAGCCGAGCAGCACCGTCGCTATAC
>CAZODX010000147.1:0-3895 GCA_964578715.1 uncultured Thermotogae bacterium
GCTCTTTCTTGGAACGGCGCTGATGGCGACGAGCATGGGCAAGGCGGGGCGGCTCCTCGTCGCCACCCAAAGAATGCTCCTGCCTGCGGGCATGACCGTTCTGGGAGCGGCGCTGCTGGACGACCTGATCGCGCTCTGGCTGCTGGCGGGCCTTCAGGCATGGGCTGGGCCGCGTCCCTTTCGCTGGGAACTCTTTGTGCTCGAAGGACTTGGCTCGCTGCTCTTTCTCGTGGGCGGGCTGTGGGTGGGGGTGCGTCTGGCTCCCAGGCTCTTCCGGCTCTTAGAGAGCTTAGAGACGCGCGGCATGATCATTGTCGCTGCTCTTGTCTTTTGCTTGGGGTTGGCTGTCGCGGCCAAGGGTTTAGGGCTGGCGCTCATCGTCGGGGCGTTTGCCGCAGGGCTGATGCTGGAGTACGTCCACCACGAGCGCCAGATCACCCGGCAAGTCGAGACGCTCGTGGACTTATTTGTGCCCTTCTATTTTGTCAAGGCCGGAGCGCTGCTCGATCTGGCGCTGCTGACAGAATGGAAGGTGCTGGTGAGCGTGCTGGGGCTGACGGCCTTTGCTATTGCGGGGAAGCTGCTCAGCGGGCTGGGGGCCGAGCGCGGCCAGCGTTGGCTCGTGGGCGTGGGGATGATCCCGCGCGGGGAGGTCGGACTGATCTTTGCCACGGCGGGCTTAGAGCTGGGCTTGCTCTCCAAAGAACTCTACGCGGCACTGCTGGCGATGATCCTGCTGACGACGTTCATCACGCCGCTGCTTCTGAGATTTTCTCTACGGCGCGCGCCGTTGTGAGCGCACGACTTCGTGGGGCACTGTGTAATAGAGCGTGTCGGCATCGAGATTTTTGCGCACTAAGCTCCCCGGGCCGATCTCACAGCGTGGCCCGATCAGCACCCCGGGCATGAGCATCGCGCAGATCCCAATATGTGTCTCGCGCCCAACGATAGCGCCAAGCTTTTTGAGCCCCGTCTCGACGCGAGCGCCCTTCACCCACGGGCGTATAAAATTTCGATCATTTCGGACGTTCGCCGTCACCGTGCCCGCGCCGATCTTGACGGCTTCATCAAAGATCGAATCGCCAAAGTACCCCGAATGCGTCGAGCAGTTTTTCTGAAAGATCGAGCGGGCGACTTCCGCGTGCGCGCCGATCACCGTGTGCGCTTCTATATTAGATTCGCGCACCAGCGAGCCCGTGCCCACGACACAGTGATCCCCGAGAAAGCACGGCCCTTTGACGACGGCGTGCTCGAAGATTTTTACGTCTTCGCCGATCCAGACCGGCCCTTCGATCAGGGCGCTCTTGTGAATCTGCGCGCTGGGCGCGATCTTCTGATCCGTGATATTTCTCTCCATCAACAGCTGCGCCAACGGGAAGAGATCCCAGGGGTATTTCAGGGTCGGCGGCTCTTCGGAGATCTTTACAATGCGCACCATGCCCTCGTGCATGAGTAATTTGAGCGCGTCTTCAAAGGCGTAGGGGTGCTCGCGCACGCGCCGATAACAATCAAAAAATCTCTTCGTTAAGAGATAAACCCCGACGAGGCGCGTGCGGCTCGGCTCACTCCCCGGCGCGGGCTTCTCGACCAGATCGAGCGCACGATCTTCTTCGATCTTGACGATCCCGTACTCGTGCGGGCGGTCCGTTTCACATCCCACGAGCACGGCGTCGGCGCCGGGCGCCGACTCTAACAGCTTGGGCACGAGCTCGGCGACCGTGACGTGCTGCGGGTTCACGACAAGAAAAGAGTCTTTCAAGAGCGATGCAGCCCGACCGAGGGCGTCACCCATCCCCAGTGGCTCCGGCTGCACTACATAAGAGATTTGTACGCCTAAGCTCGCGCCGTCCCCAAGCTCTGCTTCGGGAGCTCTATTCTCAGACTGCACGATGACGATCTCGGTGAAAGAAGCGCGCTTGAGGGCTTCAATCGTGTGTGCGATGATCGGGCGGCCCAAGAGCCGAAAAAGACTCTTGTGCTTGCCCGCAGCGAGCGGCCAAAAGCGCGACGACTCCCCCGCAGCTAAGATCACCGCTTGCATCGCCAGACTCCTTTTCTCACCGGGCTTGTCGGGTTGCTGCAGCTTACCTTCCCCATCAGATTGCCCAGGGCGAACACGGGGATTCGCCCCTACCTCCCTCAGACGGATGCGTACAAATCCGGCCCAGCTTGACCGTAGCGTCCTGGGACCCAGAGGCCAGCAGCCGCCCCTAGCTGCCAAACAATCTCTCGATCAATTCTTGCTTGCCTATCCCCAAATGCTGAGCGACCTCTTTAAGAGCGCGGTTCAACGTGCCTACCCGTAAGGGCTTGTGCCTTGGAATGGTCACGTGATGCTCTCCTCTCAGGGTAGTTGTCAGCCTCAGGTGACTGCCGGTCTGGCGGGTGATGCCATAGCCAAGCCGAGCTAGGGCTTGGGCCAGCTCCTCTCCCCCTAGATCACGTGGCAGCTTCATACCGTGAGGAGCTCGTCCTTGACCACGTGGAGCCGGATGAGGCGAGGCCGCTGCTGTTCCTCGAAGTGGCAGAGCACGGCATCGCGGACGTAACCCTTGAGTTCCTCCAGGGTGTCGGCCTCGGTGAATATTGCGTGGTCGAGGGCATGGGCCTCGTAGCCGCCCTCCGGGGATTCTTCAACGATGAAGATGATCTCCTTCATGGTGCTTGATTATACCCAATCCGTCTTGGGGCGAGCCAACTTCCTGGTCCCCTTGGAGGGCGGAGGCATCGGTCCGCCCCTACGGGCCCGGCTGCTCCCCCTCACCTCCCCGTCAGATCGCTGATATCCCACAGCCTGACCGTATCGTCAGCGGCCCCAGAGGCCAGCCGCCGCCCGTCCGGACTGAACGCCACCGAAGTGACCCCGGAGCTATGGCCCTCGAAGGTCCGGATCACCTGCCAGCTCGTCGTGTCAATCAGATGGACCGCACTCGCGGCCCCACCAGCCGCCAGATACCGCCCGTCCGGCGAGAACGCTACAGAATAAACAATCCCAAAGCCCAAGGTCCGCACCGGCGGGATCTGCCCCTGGGCCAGGCTGACCGAACTGGAAACCGCCCCCAGCCCTACCACAAGCAGGGCCAGGGCGAGAACCGCTCGCTTGAAGAGCCTCTTGAGATTCATATATCCCTCCTCTGTGAGCTGGGAGGGGTCACCTCCATTGAGACCCCACCAGCTCCGCAAGTTTACCAGGTCTGTATGCAGGTGCAAGGCAACACCTCCCTCCCTACAGGCACTTTAGTGGCCGGGCTTTCTGGATTTATACCGGAGTTGCCACATGTAGGCAGAGCGCGCTAAACTTTAAGCTAAGATTCTCTACAGTATAAGGGGGTATCATGCGCACGCGCATCTTTGCAGTCGGTATCGGCCTGATCTGTGTCGTCTCGGTCTTTTCTGTCGCTTCGTTCGCCCTGCCCAACGAGATCGCCTACACCATCTCGGCCCAGCTCGACACGGCGAAAAATATCATTACAGCTACGGAAACAGTGCGCTTCACCAACCGCACCGGCACGACGCTCACCGAGCTGTACTTTCACGTCGTCCCCAACGCCTTCAAGCGCGGTGCAGATACAAAATATCAGCAAGAGCTGCAGCGCGCCGGCATTCCCCCAGCCCTCATCTACGCTTCCCCCAACGACGACGCATTTATGGAGATCAAGAGCGTCACGGCCAACGGCCAGGCGCTCGCGTTCTCGATAGACGACACGCTGATGCGCGTGGCCCTGCAAGAGCCCCTGGCCGACGGGCAGACCCTTAAGCTTCAGATCGAGTTTCTCAATGATCTGCTCGAAGCCTCCCCCCAAGCCCAATGGGCCGCGACGTTCGCCGTGCGCAGCGGCTTCCGCAACGGCACGTACACGGTGACCCTCTGGTACCCCAAGGTCGTCGTCTACGA
>CAZODX010000148.1:0-3894 GCA_964578715.1 uncultured Thermotogae bacterium
GCACACGTCCACCGATCCCTTGCAGGTAGATCTTCTCCCCTTGCTCGAGGACCAATCCCAACGGCTCTGCTAAATCTCCTTGGAAAGTTGAGATGCTTGCTCCAGAATCGATGAGAGCTTCTGTACGAATCTCGCGATCACCATGATGCAGGGTCACAGGGACAACCGGGTAGTACTGCCCCCGACGGTTAACATAGGGGAACTCCATCATAAGACGTAGAGCCCCTCATCCTTGCGCGGGACCTTGATCAAGAACGGCGTTCGCGATGATCTCCGGCGGGCGTTGTCTAAGGCTTCTTGAGCTGTGTTGCCCACTCCCACGATAACTTCGCCCAAGATGGCCACCCACTTCCCCGCATAAGGCTCTAGTTCTTCTTGATGATCTGAGACCCAATATAACTCTTTATTGTTGTTCATACAGCGATCCCGATTTCATTATAAAATGCGGAGCGCAAGGATACAAACACCCCCTGACGCCTCCAGCTTCTAACCAGCTCGCAGACCCTCTCTTAGCACAATCAGAACATCGCTACCACACGATCACCAGCTTGCGCACCGCGCTTGCGTACTCTCTGCCAGGTTCAGAGATGACGCCGATCAAAAATTACTTTACTGCCCGGCGCCCGCGGCGCGGCTTCTTGGAGTCTTCTGAGATCTCCTTGAGACACTCCGCGAACTCGCGCAGCCTCTGGTCTACAAGATAGTTGACCGTGCCCTCGGGGAATTTGCCGTCGCGCCCACGCTCCCCCGCCGCCACCCCCGTCAAGATCTCAATCCCCTCGTCAATCGTGCCCACCGCCCAGATGTGAAACTTCTTCGCTCTCACAGCTTCGACCACGTCCTCACGCAGCATCAAGTTCTGCACGTTGCTCGTGGGGATAATCACACCCTGCTCGCCCGTCAGACCCTTCACCTTGCACACGTCAAAGAAGCCCTCGATCTTTTCGTTTACCCCGCCAATCGCCTGGACTTCGCCGTGCTGATTCACAGAGCCCGTCACGGCAATCCCTTGCTTGATCGGCAGCCCCGACAGCGCCGACAAGAGCGCATAGAGCTCCGTCGACGAAGCACTGTCGCCTTCGACTCCCTCGTAGCTCTGCTCGAAGACCAATTTTGCCGAGAGCGTCAGGGGCTTGTCTTGCGCGTACTTTTGCGCCAAGTACCCGCTCAAGATCAAGACGCCCTTAGAGTGAATCGGCCCACCCAGCTCGACTTCGCGCTCTATGTCTATAATGCCCTCGCGTCCCGCCCCGACGCTCGCCGTGATTCTACTGGGCTTGCCGAAGAGATAATCTCCAAGATTGATCACAGAGAGCCCGTTCACTTGCCCGACGGCTTGCCCTTCGGTGTCGATGAGCAGTGTGCCCCGCGCGATCATCTCTTGGATGCGCTCTTGGATGAGATTGGAACGATAGATTTTCTCTTCTAATGCTTTTTGCACGTGGCGCGCGCTGATGTGTGCCGCGTTCTCTTGCGACGCCCAATAATTTGCTTCTCTGATGACGTCGGCGATCGCGCCAAAGTGCGTCGACAGTTTTTGTTGATCTTCGGCGAGGCGTGCCGCGTGCTCCAGGAGCTTCGCGACGGCCGAGCTGTCGAGGTGCTTGAGGCGCTCTTTCTGACAGAACGTACAGAGAAATTTCAAAAAGTCTTGGATGTTCTCCGGGGTGCAGTCCATGCGCGTGTCAAAGTCGGCTTTGACTTTGAAGAGCTCAGGGAATTCTTCATCGAAAGCATGGAGCAGATAGTAATAGATAGGTGGCCCGACGAGCACGACCTTCACGTCGAGAGGGATGGGCTGCGGCCGCAGGCTCTTGGTGGCGATGAAGCCTAAGCGTTCGCCCAGCTCTTCGATGAAGATCTCGCGGCTGCGCAGGGCGCGCTTCAGTCCGTCCCAACTCAGTAAGTTTCTGAGCACGTCTTCGATGGGGAGCACTAAGTATCCCCCGTTGGCGCGGTGGAGCGACCCGGCTTTGATCATCGTGAAGTCTGTATACAGCGCGCCAAATTGCGTCTCCTTCTCGATGCGCCCAAAGAGATGATGATAGACGGGGTTGAGCTCGACGATCACGGGTGCGCCCTGCTGCTTGCTGTTATCTACCAAGACGTTCACGAAGTATTTTCTGAAGGGGAGTTCTCTGGCCCATGCCGGGACTTCGCTATCGGATTTTTGCTCGCCCTTGAACAGCTCGATGTTCTCTAAGATATCTTTTTGGACTGCGTTCAGATGCTCTAGGACTTCTGGTAGGTCTTTGTACTTTTCGCGCAGGTCGTCCATCAGTCCGCCGACCATATAGAGCGCGACTTGTTGGTCGAGCTCGTGCAGCTTCTCCTGCGCGGTCTTCTCGAGAGCGCGGATCTCCTTCATAGCGATCTTGAGATCTTCTTGGAGGGCGTCGCGGCGGCGCTGGATGTCCTCTCGGGCAGCCTGTGGGAGGGCTTGGAACTCCGCATCGCTCAAGGGCCGCCCGCCCAGCACCGGAAGAATTAAAATCCCAAACGGCGCCGCTTGCAGGATGAACCCTGCTTGAGAAGCACGCTCCTGCACGCGATTGATGATCGCCTCGCGCTGCTTATTGAAAGACTTCATAATTTCGTCGCGCTGGGTAGAGTATTCTTCGCTCTCGAAGACTTTGGGGAGCTCTCGGCGCACGTGATCAATGAGATTTTTTATATCTTGGGCGAACCGAGCTCCCCAGCCGGTGGGTAGGCGCAACGCCTTGGGCTGATAGGGGTCGTCGAAGTTATTGACGTAGCACCAATCGGGAGGCGTCTCTTTCTGTTTGGCGAGTTCTTCGAGAAAAGATTTGACGGCGGTCATCTTGCCGATGCCCGGTGGGCCAGCGACGTAGATATTAAAGCCCAGCTCTTGAATACCCAGCCCAAATTTCAAGGCTGATACAGCGCGCTTCTGCCCGATGATCCCCTCCAACGGCGGGATATTTTCAGTCGTCTCGATGCCGAGCTCTTGGGGATCGAACGTGCGACGCAACTGCTCTGGAGCAAGCTCGTAAGCCATGACAGAGATCACCCTTTGTCTTTGGGAGTCGAGCGAGCGTTCCCTTCGCGATGGCGCGGGATCGGCAGATATTCGACCCCCGGCTGGTGTCGAACGGGTTGAGGGTAGAGCGCCATCAAGTGTAAGAATTCTTTAGGGATATCGCAGCGCACGCGCAGCCCAAGTTCCTTGGCTTTTTCATACGTGATGGGGTAGTCATGAGTCCAATGGCCTTCGGAGAGCTTGCGCGCCAAGTCACGGGCTTGGTCGTCGGGGTAGCGCCCGGCCAACAGCTCATAGACGGCGTCTTGAAGCTGCTGCACGGCCTTGCGTGCGACGTCGGCTAAGATCAGCGTCTGATCGTCGACTTCGCTGAGGGGTTTTTTCTCGAGAACAGCGAGCAATGACGCTGCAGGGTACTGTCCGATCTGGGGGTCCACCGGCCCCAGGACCGCGTGCGGGCTCATGATGATCTCATCGGCAGCCAGGGCAATCAGTGTTCCGCCGGACATCGCGTAGTGAGGCACGATGACGCGGGTGCCGCCGGGGTGGCGTCGCAGCGCCCGCGCGATCTGCAACGACGCCAGCACCAAGCCCCCAGGGGTGTGCAAGACGATATCAATGGGGACTTGCGGATCGGTCAGCTCGATGGCCCGTAAAACTTCTTCAGAGTCGGTGACGTCAATGTAACGCACGATGGGAAAGCCTAACAAGCCCATAGTCTCCTGGCGGTGCACTAAGACAATGAGCCGCGAGCCGCGCTTGCGCTCAATCTGTTCGATCCAGCGTTGGCGCTCCCATTCGAGCATACGGCGCTGGAGCGCCGGCTGCACCATTGTGAAGAAGATCAGCGCAAACCACAAGAGCGAGAGAAAATCCATCAGCTCTTGACCTCC
>CAZODX010000149.1:0-810 GCA_964578715.1 uncultured Thermotogae bacterium
GGACTGCCCATCCCCACAGGGTTCATTCGCATCACTGCAGCGACGGGCGATGCCGAGACGGACGTCATCGACGAGACCCCGGCGCGCACAGCAAACCCTGGTGATTCCGTGGTCTTGCAAGAGTTCATCGTCTCCGATCCCGGTGTCTCCGGCGATGCCGTCCCCGACAGCTACGGCACACTCATTCGCTCCGTGACGGTGCGCAAAGTCGGCGGGACGATCTCCAGCGATAAGATTTTAAGACTGAGACTCTTCCGGGCCAGCCCGCGCACCCCACCCGGCTGGGATGAAAAAGACGAGCTGTTGGCTGTCGTGAATTCTCCTGATCTGGAGCGCGGCGTGGTCTTCGGCGACGGCGGACGGCGCTTGGTGCGCGTCAACGACAATGCTGAAGAGCGCTTCTACGTCGTGGCCGATCTCGCTGCCGTGGGCTTTGTCAACGGCGACACTCTAAGGGTCTCTGTCGAGATCGTCGCTCGCGACGACAAGACCGATCCCGGCGAGATCTCGTCGGCCATCGAAACACCGATGCCCGTTGTCGCGTCCAATCAATTGGTCGTCGAGGTACCCCCGCCGACGCTCATCATCGGGTCGGCTTCGATCACGGGGAAGACAAAGATCCCCATCTCGATTCGCTTTGTGCCCGCGCCGGGGCTGGGGGAGTTACAAATTGGCCCCGACGGCGCGCTCACGTTCGATCCCACGATCGTCCAGGTGCTCAACATCAAGGGCGTCGGGCCGTATATCGTCGACTCTGTGAATATCGATTCGATTGAGGGGCGGGCGCAGTTCACGCTGACGCTCAAGCCC
>CAZODX010000149.1:820-1609 GCA_964578715.1 uncultured Thermotogae bacterium
GACGCACCCCGCTCAACGAGGGCGTCATCGCCGAGATCGAGGTCGACAAAGCCCCCGATGCTCCCCCTGGGGAGTCCGTCAGAATAGACATCGAAGACATCGAGGGCATCGAGATCGTTGACGTCTTTCGTGACGCTGCAGGGCACGATCTTTTGCCGGATGTCACCCCCGGGGTGATCACGATCAAGCTCATCAAGGGCGATGCGGACGGGGACGGTGTGGTCACGATCAGCGATGCGCGCCTTGTGGCGCAGTTCATTTTAGGGTTGGCGTCGCTGACCCCCGAGCAAGAAGAGGCCGCGGACGTTGCTCCGCCTACAGGGGTCATTGACGCGACCGATGTGCGCTGGATCGCGCAAGCCGCTTCGGGGCTGCGCAAGCTCGAGCAGACGAACGCTGCGCTTGCGCCGCTTGCTGTGAATAAGCCCACACGCGCCGTGACCGCGAAGCTGCGCGCCGGGACGCTCGAAGTGCGCGTCTCCGGGCAAAGCATCGCCGAGACGACCGTGAGAGTCTTCACGCTCAGCGGGAAGGCTGTGGCGACGGTGCAGGCCTCCGGGCCGACGGTGTATCTCAGCGAGGGCGATCTTGCCGGGCTGCCCAACGGCGTCTATCTCTACACGGTCACGGTGCTGGGCCCTGAGGGGGTCTGGCAGAGCGCAGTGCGCAAATTTGTCTTGGTGCGCTAGTACCTCACGTACCCACGCGGCGATCCCTCATGAGCGTTGCAGCATCATGCGGGATCGCTCTGTTTTTGACCTCTCCCCCAGCCCCTCCCCTGAAGAGGGA
>CAZODX010000149.1:1619-3859 GCA_964578715.1 uncultured Thermotogae bacterium
GGGAAGGGGGGTGGGGGGTTAGGTCTGAGACGGCGGATTCATCCGCCGGCACTGAAGGATTCCTACAAAGCCAATAGGCTCTGATAAGGGGACGACGCCGACTGTCACTCCAAGGGTGACTAGGGTAACTGACGTTGCGTCTTCTGTGGAGTATCATAACAGAGGTGATCATCATGAGAGATGCTGTGAGAGCTTTCAGCAGTGTGCTCTTCTTGGTTTGGCTTACGCTCTTACCTGGCTGTCTGCCGGGGCAGAAGCCCAGCCCACAAGCCCCACAAGCGCAGTTTTCGTTCACGCCCGTCACGCCCAAAGTCGGCGAAGAAGTCGTCTTCGATGCGTCAGAGTCGAAAGACCCTGATGGCTCTATCACCGAGTATCTCTGGGACTTCGGCGACGGCTCGCCATCTGAGAGCGGCCCCACCGTCATCCACGTCTACGCCGCCGCGGGCACTTACACCGTCAAGCTCACCGTCACCGACGATGCGGGGCTGTCGAACAGTGTCGAAAAGACTCTCACGGTCGTGCAGAGCGCCGTGAGCGCCGTAAAAAAGTCTTTGCCTGCGCCGGGGCAAGGCCCTGCAGGAATCACGTGGGACGGCTCGGCTCTGTGGGTCGTGGACACTCAAGACTTTGAGACGTACAAGCTCTACAAAATTGACCCCCAGAGCGGGAGCGTCTTGAGCTCCATAGAAGCCCCGACGATCATCCCCGATGCGCTGACCTGGGACGGCAGCCGATTGTGGCTCATAGACGGTGCTGAGGGCAAGCTCGTGCAGATCGATCCATCCAACGGCAAAGTCTTCAAGACCCTGACGGCGCCGGGGGCCTATCCCACGGGGATCGCGTGGGACGGTTCGGCCCTGTGGGTCGCCGACGCCGATGACTTGAAGATCTACAAGATCAACCCCATCACGGGCAAGGTCATAGATTCTTTTGACGCGCCGGGGGGTTTCCCGACGGGGCTGGCCTGGGACGGAAAGTTCTTGTGGCATCTGGACACCGTCAGTATTTACAAGCTCGATCCCAACGGCGGGGCGGTGTTAGCCGAATACGAAGCCCCGCGGGAGCAGTTGGCAGACTTAGCGTGGGACGGGCAGTTTTTGTGGGCCACCGACGAAGAGAACAAGCAGCTGGTGCAGCTTGGGTTTTGAGCAGTAGCGTTGAATCACGGAAAGCTATGATGAGTTTTCCAATTCGTGCAATGATTGGATAGGAGAGCGATATCCAAGCTGGATCATCGTGCGGAGAGCGGTGTCGGCCTCGCTGAGTGAGAGCTGCCCTGCCTCAACTGCTGCTTTGAGCACTCCCAGCGTGCCTGAGACTGAAACGCCGTGCTCTGCTGCGGCCAAGCGGGCGCGGCGATCATCGGAGAGAAAGAGCACATTGCGGCTTTTGGCCAAGGCGATGCCCGCAGCTTCGCCGTCGCCTAGGAAGAGTCGCAGCTTTCTAAACAGGCGCCATTCTGCAGGATGTTGTGGCACTGCTAGCTGAACGCCCTGACCCTGCTGAACAAACTGAGCGGCCTTGGCGAGAAACTTATAGCCCGCTTCCAGCCCGTGGAGGATCTCTTGATACACAGGGAAGGGCACGAGGATTGTACCATATAGTCTGGATAAAAGCTCGAGGCGATCGGCGATCGCGAGGTTGCTGAGAACAGTGGTGTTGACGACGATCACAGGAGGGCTCGCTTGGCGGCCTGTATATCGCGTAGCAGTTCACGTCGGTTCACTGGGCCCAGGGGGATGGGCACGCCCCGCTCGCGCAGAAGCTCTTGCAGCTGGGGCAAAGCGAGGCCAGCGAGGGCTGCTGCCTTAGCTAAGGAGATCTCGCCGCGTTGATATCGGGCGATAGCGATCTCCTGGCGATATTCGGGATGGGCTTGGAGGAGATGCCGTATCCCATCGGCGATGACCTGCTGTTCATCAGGGTAGAACCCTAACTGCACGAATTCCTTAGGCTTGATCTGCATAGTCACTTATTATATCACCCTATCTCTCCGTGAGCTATGAGGGATTCGATATAGACTTGAACAGCCTCTTGGATATTTCTCAGCAGTTCTTCCTTGGTGTAGGCCCAGGTGTGGCAACCGGGCAGAGCGGGCACGGAGGCAAAGTAGGCCATGCGCCCATCTTCAAAAGGGTCCTCCTCGATGACGACCTTGAAGACGTACGTTTTCATAAGCTAAGTATAACACACGAGGAGGAGCGGAGGCAAGCTCTGAGGTGCTTGGCGCGCACCCA
>CAZODX010000150.1:0-3834 GCA_964578715.1 uncultured Thermotogae bacterium
CACTTGCTTGTCGTTATAATTGACCCATCCTAAGTGAGGTGATCTTCTCTATGCTCAGATACGGCGATCAAGCTCCAGACTTCCAGCTCAAGGGCGTGGACGGCAGGATCTATAAGCTCTCCGACTACAAGAACAAAAAGGCCGTCGCGGTCATCTTCAGCTGCAATCATTGCCCCTATGTGAAAGCTTATGAAGATCGCATGATCGCATTAGCTAAAGAGTACGAGCCCAAGGGCGTGCAGTTTCTCGTCATTAACTCCAACGACCCAAAGAAATACCCCGAAGACAGCTTCGACAATATGATACAAAGAGCCAAAGAGAAGGGCTATCCCTTCCCGTATCTGTACGATGAGACCCAGCAGGTCGCGAAAGCCTATGGGGCGCAGCGCACACCCGAGATCTTTCTCTTCGACTCCGCGATGAAGCTGCGCTATCACGGCACCATTGACGACAACTACGAAGATCCTACCAAAGTGACCAAGCGCTATTTGAAAGATGCGCTCGATGCCGTGCTCGCCGGCAAAGACCCTGGGCTGAAAGAGACCCAACCCGTAGGCTGCACCATCAAATGGAAGTGAAGCGTTTCTCGACGGCCGCCCAGTTGACCACGTTCCACCAGGCTTGGACGTAGTCGGCACGGCGATTCTGATATTTGAGATAGTACGCGTGCTCCCAGACGTCTAGCCCTACGATGGGGGTCTTGCCCTCCATCAAGGGGCTGTCTTGGTTGGCCGTCGAGTAGACTTCAAGCTTCTTAGCTGGGGTGAGCACGAGCCAGGCCCAACCGGAGCCGAAGCGATCTAGTGCTGCTTGGGTGAAGAGTTCTTTGAATCTCTCGAAGCTCCCGAAAGTCTGAGTGATCGCTTGGGCGATCTTCCCTGTGGGCTGGCCGCCGGCCTTGGGCCCCATGATCTCCCAGAAGAACGAGTGATTGATATGCCCGCCCCCGTGATTGCGCACGGCGGTTCTGATCTTCTCTGGGACGATGGCGCAATTGTTGGCCAGCAGCTCTTCTAAAGATTTATTAGCTAGCTCCGGCGCGGACTCCAGCGCCTTGTTGAGATTGTTCACATACGCCGCATGGTGCTTGGTATGATGAATCTCCATCGTCATCTTATCAATATATGGTTCCAGCGCATCGTACGGATACGGCAACGGTGGCAACGTAAACGGCATACTGTGGCCTCCTTTCACACGGTGTTTTTAAATGTTACCAGATGGCGGGGCTGGTGTCCAGGTTAGGCTGTGGCGTGGCGCTTGGCCCACGTCAGCCCTTCTTCAAACGCTAAGAGATTAAGCTCGGCCGTCTTGGGCGGGACAAGCTCGGTGATTGCCTGGCGCCACTCGGCGCGGGGCAGATCGAGAAACTGGGAGAGCGCGCCGAGCATGACCGTGTTGACCAGCGCGGGATGGCCGAGCCCTTGGGCGACCTCTAGGGCTGGGACGATGAACACGTGCTCGGTGCGACGGCGCAACGTCTCTTCTAGAGTCTTGTCATCGGGATAGGGCGTAAGCTTAAGCGACTCGACGCTGGGCAGGATGCGCTGATCGTTGACGAGCGCCAAGCCGTCGACTCGAAGATAGTTCAGATAGCGCAGGGCCTCTAATTTTTCAAACGCGAGCAAGATATCTGCAGCGCCTTCAGGCACGGCAGGCGAGAGCACGCCTTTGCCGTAGCGCACGGTGGAGAAGACCGATCCGCCGCGTTGGGCCATGCCGTGGACTTCCGAAGTAGCTACGGAGAGTCCAGCGAGCACCGCCGTGCGCGCGATGATCTGCCCCGCGAGCACAGACCCCTGACCGCCTACGCCAACTAAGACAATATTGGTGACGCTCTTCATTTCTTTGTGGTTTTGCGCTGCAGATACGCGGCGACCGCGCTGGCGACGCGCCGCCCCGTGGCGATGCTCTGCGTCACGGTGCCGTAGCCAAAGGCGACATCCCCACAGGCGAAGACCCCCGGCTGCGACGCGCTCCCCATGAACGTCGTCTGAATCTTCTGAGCGAACTGTACTCCCGTCCCTCTGAGAAACTCTAAGTCTGCTCGCTCGCCAATAGCTAAGATCACCGTATCGGTTTCGATGTGGAACTCGCTGCCCTTGACGGGCACAGGCCGACGGCGCCCATCTTTATCGAGCGGGCCCGGCTGCATCCGGATGAGCTCCAGCCCACAGACACGACCGTCCTTCGCTAAGACTTTGAGAGGGTTCGTCTGGAACTCAAAGCGAATCCCTTCAAGGATCGCTTCGTCGATCTCTTCTCTGATCGCGGGCATCTCTTGAGCGGTGCGGCGATAGTAGACTGTGACGTCAGCCCCAAGGCGTTTCGCCGAGCGCGCACAGTCTATCGCGGTATTGCCCCCGCCGATGACCGCGACCCGGCGCCCGACCTTCATAGGCTGCCCACGATTGACACGGCGAAGAAATTCTACGCCGTAGAGCAGACCTTCTTGGGCTTCGCTGGTGCCCTCTAGCTCAAGCTCTTGTGGAGCTGAATCCCCAACGGCGATGACCACGGCGTCGTATTCTTTCTGAAGCTCAGCGAAGCTCGCGTCGCGCCCCACCGTCACGTTACAGCGAATCTCAACGCCCATCATATACAGTCTATCTATCTCGCGATCGAGAATCTCTTTATCGAGGCGAAACGCGGGGATGCCGTAGCGCATCATGCCGCCGGGCTTCTCAAGTGCTTCTAAGACCGTCACGCGGAAGCCGCGCCTTCTAAGATAGAACGCTGCAGACAGTCCCGCCGGCCCAGAGCCGATGATCGCGATCTTTTCTGGGCGCTCGTCGTGGGGGGCAAACTCCGCCCCAGAGAAGTGTTCGATCCCGTAGTCGCCTAAAAATCTCTCTATGTCGCGCACGGAGAGCTTCGCGGGATACCCTGGAGTCGCAAATTCTTTGGCTAAATCTGGGTATCGCTCAGCGTAGAGTTTCTCTTGGGGCCAGCCGAGCGCGTTCACTTCATGATCGCACGGGTGCGGGCAGACCCGCCCCGCGACCGCCGGGAAGGGATTGGATCGCATCAAAACTCTCAACGCGTCGGCGTAGCGCTTCTGATGCACGAGTTCTAAGACTTGGGGGATATCAATTCCCGCGTTGCAGTCGGCGCAGACCTGCTGGCAGTGCGTGCACGCGATACACAGCAACTTATTAATTTCAATGTGCCCGTCTCGAACTTCTATGGCAGGACAGCCTAGCTCCGTGCACGCGAAGCACTCCGTACACTTCTTCTTATCTACCGAGACGATCTCGCCGAAGCGACGCTTCTCTTTGAGCACACACGGCGCATCAGCAATAATGACCGACGGCTCTCGGCGATGGAGAGCTTCGTCGACGGTGCGCCAAGCTCTCAGAAGATCATAGGGGTCAACGCGCTGGACATGCTGAATCCCCAAGCCCTTGGCGAGCGATTCAAGCTCGATCACGCGCGCTGGCTCGCCCTTGATGGTGCGCCCGGTTCCGGGGTGGTCTTGGTGGCCGGTCATGGCCGTCGTGTGGTTGTCTAAGATAATCGTGACGGTCTGGCCGCCGTTGTAGAGAATATCTATGAGCGCCGGGACGCCGGAGTGATAGAACGTCGAGTCGCCGATGACCGCGACGAGCCTCTTGCGCTCTTCTTCGGAGAAGATTTTTGCCATGCCGTGGGCCATCGAGAGCGATGCGCCCATGTTCATGCAGGTATCCATAGCGTCCAGGGGAGCGAGCGCACCGAGCGTGTAGCACCCGATATCTCCGGAGACGATTGCGTCTAATTGTTTGAGCACATAGAAGATCCCGCGGTGCATGCAGCCGGCACATAAAATCGGCGGGCGAGGCGGCAGGAGTGGCAGGG
>CAZODX010000151.1:0-3818 GCA_964578715.1 uncultured Thermotogae bacterium
CCCGGAGGTGCTTGTGGCCGCCCGTGCCCCCGCGAGCGCCGCGCCGGTGGCCATCGTGATTGCGGCGATCTCGTCCTCGACTTGGATCACGACGATCGCGCCGCGCTCTGGGGCACCGTCCGCACGGCGCTCGAAGACCTGATGCGCCTCCAGATAAGTGCTCTCGTCGGTCGCCGGGCTGATGGGATAGTACGTCTGCACGGTACAACCGGCAGCGAGCTTCCCCAGTGCCGTTGCCTGATTGCCCGTTATATAAATGCGTGGCTCGCTCACGGTGACCGGCTCAAGCACAATGGGGAAATCCTGCGCGAAGTTCTTCGCAATATACTCATAGGCCAGCTCGCACACCCGCAGATTCAGCTCGATGGCTTTCTTCTTGCCGTGAAAGATATCCTCGAGGGCGCGTTCTAATAATTTTATATCGTAGCGTAAGAGAGCACAGGAAGCCGCCACGGCCATGGTGTTGGACAAGCGCTTGGCTTGCGCAAGCTGGGGGGCTTTCTCCCCCATCATCTGCTGCAGGAGCTCGTCGTAAGGGACCGGATACAGCCGGACGCCGCGGGCCTGAGCATCGTGGAGCATCCCCTCCAAGGTCGCGTCGAGATTCTTGGACTGAAGATATTTTTGGATATCGTGGCGCGCGCGGTGCTCCAGCGCCGCGACCTTGCTCAATGCTGTCTCAGCGAGTTTGGGGTCATAGATGAGAGCGCCGCCGGGCTTGACGCTGAGCGCGTGCAGGAAGACCGTCTCGGCATCGGCGCTCACCAAGATATCTGTATACGAACGAGTCGAGCGCACAGGAGAGTCGCTGACGGTCACTTGATAGTAGCTATGCTCACCCATAATGTTGCTGTAATACTCGCGTTGACCGTAGACGTATAGCCCGCCAAAAGCACACGCCTTGGCAAAAAGATTGGCAGCGGAATCGACCCCGCTGCCTTGCGCCCCCCCAACGAGCCACACTAACTGTTTCTTTTGAGACATACGAAGACTCCTCTCTAAAAAGCAGATCAAGATAATCTCCGTTAGGATACTGAAATTATAAGGCTTCTGCAACTGCTCAGGGGCGGTGCGCAAATGGGAGAAGCCATGGGGCGCTTCGTCTCCGACAACCTCGCCGGTTGCACCCTCCCTACCCTGTGTGGTACCTTAAGTATATCTTCGCAAAAGGAGCGATCCTCTATGCGCCCGAAAGTCTCCATTATCGGGGCTGGGGCCACCGGCGCGACGATGGCCCAGCGCCTCGTCGAAACGAATCTCTGCGATGTGGTGATGCTCGACCTGCCGGAGCGCGCAAACCCCACCAAGGGCAAAGCGTTGGATATGCAGCAGGCCGGCCCGCTTGTCGGCTTCAGCTCCTCGGTGATAGGCACAAGCGATTACAAAGATACGGCGAACTCCCAGATCGTCGTCATCACCGCGGGGATTCCCAGAAGACCGGGCATGTCCCGCGAAGATCTCATCAACACCAACACCAAGATCGTCCGCAGCTGCGCCGAACAAGCCGCCAAGCACTCGCCCAACGCTATTCTCATCATCTTCAGCAACCCCCTCGACGCGATGGTCTACGTCGCCTATAGAGTCACGCAGTTTCCCAGAGAGCGCGTCATCGGTCAAGGGGGAGCACTCGACTCGGCGCGCTGGCGCACATTTATCGCGCTGGAGCTGGGGGTCTCGCCTGAAGACGTGCAGGGGTTGGTCTTGGGCGGCCATACCGACGTGGGGATGGTGCCGCTGCCCAGATACTCCAGCGTCGCCGGGATCCCCCTCACGGATCTGCTCGATTCCGAGCGAATTGCTAAGATCGTCGAGCGGGCGCGCAAGGGCGGGACTGAAATAGTTCAGCTCTTGGGGGAGGGCAGCGCGTACTATGCGCCCTCGGCGGCTGTGATCGAGATGATCAAGAGCATTCTATTAGACAAAAAGAGAATCATTCCCAGCTCGGTGCTCTTGCAGGGCGAGTACGGGCTGAGAGATATCTTCTTGGGGGTCCCGGTGGTGCTTGGGGCGCGCGGTGTGGAGAAGATCATCGAGCTGAAGCTCGCCCCAGACGAGCTGGCGCAGCTTCAGAAAGCTGCAGAGATCGTGCGTGAGACCGTGAGCAAGGTGGCTGTGTAAGAGATCACAGCTTCGTCCGGTTCAAGAAGAGCTCGAAGAGCTGGTACCCCGGCGTGATCTTCAATCCGGTAAGAGCAGCAGCTCGTTCGTGCAAGCCCTCTACGCCGCTGTGGTAGACGAGCTTGTGACGATAGATCAAAAACGGCACCGGCACGGCTCGGTGCACGCGCTCGCGCACCGGCGTGTAGTGATCGGTCGTCACAAGCAGCGAGAAATCCGTAAAACGCTCTTGTAAGCCGCTGAGCAGTGGCCCTACGACTTGGCTGTCCAGATCTTCGATCGCTCGGAGCTTGAGATCGAGCCGTCCCTGATGCCCGCACTCGTCGGGCGCCTCGATATGCAAATAGACAAGATCACCCTCCGAGAGACTGTCTAGGGCATACTGCACCTTGCTTGAGTAATTAGTGTCCAAGTACCCTGTCGCGCCGGGAACGTCGAGCACGCGCAGGCCGGCATAGACTCCTAGTCCCTTGATGAGATCTACGGCGGAGATCACTGCTCCCGTGAGATGGTAGCGCTCCCGGAGCGTGGGCATCTGGGGTCTGCGCCCTGCACCCCACAGCCAGATCGAGTTGACCGTCGGGTGTTGCCCTTGGAGGACCTCCCACGAGCGCTCGATCAGCTCCCGGAGTCTCTCGCTGCCCTCCCCCTGGGGTAGATAGGGGCCGATGGGCTGATCGGGGATCTCATGCGGTGGGGTCAGGGATATTCGTTGGGGGTTCAGAGGGGCGTTGCGCCAGATGAGCAGATGCCGATAGCTCACCCCTGGGTAGAATTCGAGGCCTTTGCCCCCCAGCGCCTGCTGGATTGCTGCGATCAGCCGTCGCGCTTCGGCCGTTGGGATGTGCCCTGCGCTGTAATCGCGCATGACGGAAAAATCATCGCTCAGCGTGACGAGGTTGCAACGAATCGCGAGATCGCTCTCGTTGAGGGCAATCCCTTGAGCGGCCGCTTCTAGCGGCGCGCGGCCCGTGTAATAGCAGTGGGGATCGTAGCCTAGGAGCGTCATATTGCCGACGTCACTGCCCGGAGGGAGGCCTGCGGGAATCGTCTCGACCAAGCCCACGACGCTCTGCCGAGCCAAGCGATCAAGATGAGGCGTCCGTGCGTATTCTAAGGGCGTTTGCCCGTTCAACTCGTCATAGGCATAGTCGCCCATGCCGTCGCCTACGAGTATTACGTACTTCATAGAGTGTAAACTCTAGCGCGCTGAGAGTTCGCTGTCAAGACGCAGGGTGAAATAAAAAAAGCCACGGGAAGTCCCCGTGGCTTTTGAAACTGAGCTCACTGTAAAGCACTGGCTCCCGTGACGACCATGAGCTTCGCCTCGACTGTAGTTGTCTCTTCGCCAATATCAAATGCCAGCTCGCGCACCAGCCCGCCGATCGGCGCACGCACCTCGAGTTTCTTCAGCTCGGCTTGCAGCTTCTCGCGGTCTTTTAGATTCTTCGCGCGCGCGATCTCGTTCATCAGCCGCTCGAAGCGCATCTGATCTTTGATCGCAAGCAACGCCCCCTCGGCGACCATCATCCCCTGGGTGACGAAGAGCCGGCTCGCCCCGTTCGTGAGCTCAAAGCGCACAGAGACCAACAACGGCTCCGGCTCCTGCTCGGTGCCATCGACTGAGACCATCTCACGGCTGATGACGCGCTCTTCGATCTCGATCTGGCGGCTCTTGCCCGCGATCAGCACCCCCTGGC
>CAZODX010000152.1:0-3815 GCA_964578715.1 uncultured Thermotogae bacterium
TTGGACACCGAAGGTTCCCATGGGGAGTTGATCTGAAAGTATCACTGAAAGCTGAAATTCTCCAAACTCTCCCCGCTCATGAGGTATAGCAAGTATGCGCTCGAGGTTTCTGTGAACTGCCAGCATATTGTCGGCGCTTTGCTTTATGGCGCCAATATCTTGGAGTGCCTCGTTGATTCTCAGTTCACCCCATTTTTCTTGAATCGCGCTCTTAACAATATTAGGGTCAGTGCCAAGCTTAGGGCGCAATACGAAATAGAGTATGAATGCTGTTATGACAGCACTGGCTGTTGCTATGCTAAATGCTAGAAGCCATTCCATCTTGCCCTCTCAACACATCTTAGCAAAAACTCTATGTTTTGCTGGCTTTACAAGGCAACTATGCTTGAGCATCCCCCTTCACAGTCTATCAAGCGCCTGGAGCACCTCACGGCTGTGCCCGTTCGGAGAGACTTTCGGAAAGACCTTCAGGATCACCCCGTCTTTGATAATAAACGTTACGCGCTGCGCATAGCCCAGAAAATTTAAGACGTCATACGCGCGGCAGATCTTCTTCTCCGGGTCCGCTAGAAGCGTAAAATTGAGCCCATATTTCTGGGCAAACTTCTTATGCGACTCAGCCGTATCGGTGCTCACGCCGTAGACCTTAATCCCCCGCCGCGCAAATTCACTCAAATCATCCCGGAACGAACACGCTTCTGCGGTGCAGCCCGGCGTATCGTCCTTAGGATAGAAGTAGAGCACCGTAATGCCTTGAAAGTCTACTGTAACTTTGTTGCCATTCTGATCGACAGCTTCGATCGTGGGAGCTACAGACCCTTCAGCGAGTGCCATGTCTCCTCCTTTGTCAAGTACTTAGTAAGCCTTGGCGAAGATCGCTTGCTCTTTGGCTTCCCGACCACAACGAATGCATCGCCCCGGCTGCTTGGGTTGCTCAAACGGGATGCAGCGCGTCGTCGCTTTGGTCTCTTCTTTGATCTGGGCTTCGCACTCCCGCGCGCCGCACCAGTACGCCCGCACAAACCCACGGCTGCCCTCGCCCTCCATGAACGCCTTGAACTTCTCGTAATCGCCCAGCTCGACGGTATTCTCATCCCTGAACCGCTTCGCGCGCTCAAAGAGATTCTTTTGAATCTCATCGAGCAGTGCAGGGACACGCTCGGCCAATTGATCCTGAGAGACGGCGATCTTCTCTTTGGTGTCCCGCCGCGCCAGAATCACTTGGTTCTTTTGCATATCTTTGGGGCCGATCTCAATTCTCAAGGGCACGCCACGCAACTCCCATTCATTGAAGCGCCAACCGGGTGTGTATTCTTCACGGGCGTCGACTTCAAGTCGGATTCTGTCCCCTAAGGCCCGCTTGATGCGCGCGACCCCTTCTAAGACATTGGTCTTCTCGTCTTCGCTGCCGGATCTCCAGATGGGCACGACGATCACTTGGATGGGCGCGAGCCTGGGGGGCAAGATCAGCCCTTGGTCGTCCCCGTGGGTCATGATAATCGCGCCGATCATGCGCGTGCTCATGCCCCAGCTCGTCGTCCAGCAGTACTGCAATTGATTGTTTTTATCTAAATACTGAATCTCAAACGCTTTGGCGAAGTTCTGCCCCAGATTATGAGAGGTCCCGGCTTGCAGGGCACGCTTGTCGCCCATCATCGCTTCGATCGTGTAGCTGCGCAGGGCGCCCGCGAATTTTTCGCTTTCGCTCTTGCGCCCGGCAATGACGGGAATAGCCGCTTCGTTCTGGGCGACGTCGACATAGATATTGAGCATACGCAGGGTTTCTTCTTCAGCTTCGGCTTCGGTCGCATGAGCCGTATGGCCCTCTTGCCATAAGAACTCCAGAGTTCTCAAGAAGAGCCGCGGGCGCATCTCCCAGCGCACCACGTTGGCCCATTGATTGATGAGCACCGGGAGATCGCGATACGATCTAATCCATTGCTTGAACATGTAGCCGATGATCGTCTCTGAAGTGGGACGGACGACCAAGGGCTCGGCGAGCTGTTCGCCGCCGCCGTGGGTGACGACGGCCAGCTCAGGGGAGAAGCCTTGGATGTGTTCGGCTTCTTTCTGAATAAAACTCAAGGGGATGAAGAGCGGGAAGTACGCGTTCTTATGCCCCGTGGCCTTGAAGCGCCGGTCTAATTCTCTTTGCAAATTCTCCCAGATGGCGTAGCCATAGGGCCGGATGACCATGCAGCCGCGCACGGGAGCGTAGTCTGCAAGCTCAGCGCGTTGGACGACCTCATTGTACCACGCCGAAAAATCTTGGCTTCTCGGTGTAAGCTTCTCGGTGCTCATCTCAGTTCCTCGCTGATGGAGCTTTTCGGGATGGGATTATCTTAAAGGGCGCGAGTACGGTGTGCAACTTAGCCTGCAACCCCAATCAGCTCTTGGCGGAGCTCTTTGATCTCATCGCGCAATCGTGCGGCCTTCTCAAACTCCAAGCGCTTGGCCGCCGCGTACATCTCTTGCTCCAGCTCCTTGATCAGACTCACCAGCTCGGCCGGCGTCCTCACGGCACGCTTCTTCGTAGCACGCTGCTCCTTGTGCTCGCGCGCCAGCTCCGGCATGAACTCTTTCAGTGCTTTCTTCACGGTCTCGGGAGTGATCCCGTGTCTTTCGTTGTATTCGAGCTGGAGGCGCCGCCGCCGTTCTGTCTCCTGAAGAGCCCGCTGCATCGAGTCCGTGATCTCATCGGCATAGAGAATGACCCGCCCGCGCACGTTGCGCGCCGCCCGCCCGATCGTCTGAATTAGAGAAGTCTCCGAGCGCAAGAAGCCCTCTTTGTCAGCGTCCAAGATCGCTACTAATGAAACTTCGGGGAGATCTAGCCCTTCGCGCAGCAAGTTCACCCCCACCAAGACGTCAAATTCTCCTGAGCGCAGATCATAGAGAATATCTACTCGATCAAGCGTCTCGATCTCCGAGTGTAAATAGCGCGCCCTGATCCCTAGCTCTGTCAGATACTCTGTTAAGTCTTCGGCCATCTTCTTGGTGAGCGTCGTCACCAAGACGCGCTCGCCGCGTTTGGTCGTCTCACGGATCTCATGGATAAGATCGTCGATCTGGCCCTGCACCGGGCGGACGACGACCTCAGGGTCGACCAGGCCCGTCGGGCGAATGATCTGCTCCACGATCTTTTGGCTCTTTCTGCGCTCATAGGGCCCCGGCGTCGCCGACACATAGATGACTTGATTCATCTTGCGCTCGAACTCTTCGAATCTTAACGGGCGATTGTCGAGCGCCGACGGCAGCCGAAAGCCGTATTCGATCAAGATCTCTTTGCGTGAGCGATCCCCGTTGTACATCCCGCGGATCTGCGGAATCGTCTGATGAGACTCGTCGATGACCATCAAGAAATCTTTGGGGAAGTAATCGATGAGAGTGCACGGGGGCTCGCCGGGCCGGCGCCCGTCCAGGTGTCGGGAATAATTTTCGATTCCCGGGCAGTAGCCCAGCTCGCGGAGCATTTCTATATCGTATTTTGTACGTTGCTCCAGACGCTGCGCTTCCAAGAGCTTTCCGGCGCGGCGCAGCTCAGCCAGACGCTCCTCAAGCTCTGCTTGAATAGACTCTATGGCGCGCTCAAGCTTCTCTTTCCCGGTGACCCAGTGCGTCGCAGGATAGATTACAGTGAAGTCCAAATCCCTGAGGCGCTTACCCGTGAGCGCGTCCAGCTCTGAAATTCTCTCGATCTCGTCGCCGAAGAGTTCTATTCTGACGGCATTCTCACTATAAGCCGGGATGACTTCGATCGTGTCGCCCTTGGCGCGAAAGGTCCCCCGGCCAAAGCCGATCTCGTTGCGCTCGTA
>CAZODX010000153.1:0-3789 GCA_964578715.1 uncultured Thermotogae bacterium
TCTCCTTGGTGGGTGGTAGAGGATTTGAACCTCTGACCTTCTGCACGTCAAGCAGACGCTCTTCCGCTGAGCTAACCACCCCAAAGAACAGTGCAAAGTTTCAAGTTGAAAGTGACAAGTTCTGAACTTGCAACTTTCCACTTGGAACTGTCTCGTGGAGGCGGCGACCGGAATCGAACCGGTGCATTAGGGTTTTGCAGACCCTTGCCTTACCACTTGGCTACGCCGCCAGCAGCAATAAATATTGTATCGCTCCCCATCCCACCTGTCAAGCCCCTCACTTGGCAAGCCCCTGGCTCTTTAGCTAAACTGTATGAAACAAGGAGGAGAGCTTATGAAACGGTTTGCCGTGGTCTTGATCGCTCTGTTGGCCGGCAGCCTCGGCGGAGCGCAACAGAGCGCCATTGGCCCTACTGTGACCATCTACAGCGACATGGCTCTCATCGAAGAGCTGCGCACCCTCACCCTCGCTCAAGGGGAGAGCGAGTATCTGCTCGAAGATCTGCCCAAGACTCTTGTGCCCGACTCGGTGCTCTTCCGACCATTCAAAGAGATCCAAATTCTTGAACAGGAGCTTCTGCCCGCTCGCGATCTGACCGGCTGGCAGCTCCTCCAGAGCGCCATCGGCCAAGAGATCGAAGTGACCGTCGCTCGCGGCTTGGTCCCCAAGACATATCGGGGCACCTTGCTCAGCGTCGAAGACGGTATCGTCCTCCAAGAAGTGACTGGACGGATTCAAATCCTCAAAGATTTCAGCGAGGTCTCTCTGGCTCAGCTCGCAGACTCTCGTAAGAGTCCTGCGCTGCGCTGGCGCATCCACAGCGACTTCTCTGGCGAAGTCCAAGGACGCTTGAGCTATCTTGCCGGAGGGCTGGGCTGGTCGGCATATTACTCGGCAATTCTGAACGAGGCCGAAACCCAGATGAAGCTGAGCAGTTGGGTGACTATTCAAAACACAAGTGGGCGCGACTACCAGAACGCTACGCTGACGCTCATTGCCGGGGAGCTCCGGCGCGTGACGCCCCCTGCGCCCGTTGCGGCTCCCCCGCGCGCCGTCCCCCTCGCTGCTCAAGAGAAAGAGATCGAGACAAAACCCACGTTCGAGTATCACGAGTATCGGCTCCCCTCTCGGACGACGCTCAAAGATAAGCAGACCCTTCAGATCGCTTTTGTGAAGGCCGACGCTGTCACAGTTTCTAAGCACTACGTGTACGAAGCGTCGGTCGCGCCGCAGGTGCGCGTCGAGATTCGTTTCACGAACGAGAAAGCGCAAGGGCTGGGCGTGGCCCTGCCCGCCGGCGTCGTCCGGCTCTACCGAGAGACCAAAGACGCAATACAATGGATCGGCGAGGACTTGTTAGGCCACACGCCCACGAACGAGAAAGTCACGCTCGTGCCGGGGATGGCTTTCGACCTTAAAGCAGACAGAGTGCTCAAAGATCGCCAAGTCGTGGGTCGCGATGAGCTGGGCCGCGAGATCTATCGCGATACGTATGAGATCACCCTGCGCAATCAAAAAGACTCCGACATTATGATCGAAGTGAAGGAGCGCCTTCAGGGTGTCTGGAAGATCATCTCTGCAGAGCCGAGCTACGAGAAGCTCGACGCGAGCACGGTGCTCTTCAAAGTCCCTGTCAAGGCGCGCGGCGCGGCGAACGTGACGTACACCGTGGAGTGGAGATACTAACGCTATGGAGGAATTTCTGACACAGCCCGATGGGCCGTATATACCCGATGCGATGCAGCGCTACGCGCGGGCGATCGAGAAGACGCTCGCTGAAGTCCCTGTCGTCAACGGCGTCGTGGATTTAGAAGCGCTGTGGATGGAGTTGGGGCTGCCGCGCGATCTCATCATCGAGGTTTTTCAAACGATGGAGATCAAGCTGCCGCCGCACGTCGAGCGTGTCATGGGGCCCAACGGGCAAATCTTAGCCCAGCAGAAGAAACCGGAGCCCAGAGAACCCACACTCTGACATGAGCGCGATTCGATTTGGCACCGACGGCTGGCGCGGCGTGATCGCTCACGATTTTACGTTTGCCAACGTGGGGCGCGTCGCCGTCGCGATTGCCGAGTACTTAAAAAGCCCGCA
Source organism: uncultured Thermotogae bacterium (assembly GCA_964578715.1). Taxonomy (GTDB): domain Bacteria; phylum Bipolaricaulota; class Bipolaricaulia; order RBG-16-55-9; family DRXL01; genus JANXCC01. Next base: position 2,091 of record CAZODX010000153.1, read on the forward strand.
GCGCCGCGCGCTCGAAGTCTATAAAAAATGGGGCGTGGCGTACCGTCCGCCGGAGCGCGGCGTCGCCATCGGCTACGACACTCGGTTTCTCTCGAAAGAGTTCGCTGTATATATGGGGCGCGTCTTGCAAGACGCAGAAATCCCCGTGTGGATCGCACACGAGCCCGTTCCTACCCCCGCGCTCTCCTATGCCGTGCAACACCATCAGGCCGCCCTCGGCGTGATGGTCACAGCGAGCCATAATCCGCCCGAATACAACGGCGTCAAGATTAAAATAGAGTACGCGAGCTCCGCCCCGCCCAGCGTCACCCAACTGATAGAATCTCTCATCCCTCACGAAGCACCGACGCCAAAGACCCCTGAAAGCGCCCTGAACTTCGCAGACTTCAAGGGCCCCTATCTCGCGCGCATCCGCCAGCTTATAGACACAGAACTTCTGCGCCACAGCGATCTCTGTGTCATTATTGACGCGATGTACGGGGCAGCGCGCGGCTACGTCGCTGAGATTCTCAGAGAGCTGGGCGTCGAATCTCTCACGGTGCGCCACGGGGACAACCCGCGCTTTGGGGGCAAGAACCCCGAGCCTATCGCGAAGAATTTGGGCCCCCTCCGGGCGGTGATCGCCAGCGAACGACTCAAGAGATCGAAGAGCACAAAACGTCTCATAGGGGTCGTCACCGATGGTGACGGCGACAGAGTCGCGGCGATGGACGAACTCGGCCACGTGATAGATTCCCATCGCTGTTTTGCGCTGATTTTGAAGCACTTACTGCAGAAGGGCTGGCGCGGCAAAGTCGTCAAGTCGTTCACGCTTTCAGATATGATAGACACGCTTGCCGTGAAAAATAACTTGGAGCTGGACGAAGTCCCTGTGGGGTTCAAATATATTTGTGAGAAGATGGTGCGCGAAGACGTGCTGATCGGGGGAGAAGAGTCAGGGGGCATTGCGATTAAGCATCATATCCCGGAGCGAGACGGTGTGTTAAATTCGCTGTTGCTTTGCGAGATTGCGGCGCAAGTGAAAAAACCCGTGAGCGAGATCATCGAAGATCTCTTAGCGGAAGTCGGGCCGCACTGGTACGACCGGCGCGACTTGCACCTAGAGAGTCGCTTAGAGATCGTCGAGCAGGTGAAGCGTCGGCCGCCGCGTCAGATCGCGGGATTAGAAGTCATCAAGACAGAGATGCTTGACGGGGTGAAGCTGCGCTTCCCTCATGGATGGTTACTGTTGCGCGCGAGCGGGACCGAGCCCTTGCTGAGACTCTACTGCGAGCTGGACTCTCCTGACAAAGTCCGCGAAGTCTTAGACGAAGCGGAGCGCTTTGCCAAGGGCGATGTGAGCCTGTGGGGGAAGTAGTGAACATCTCTTCGTAATACTCTTCCATTGCTCATTTTCGCTCCCCCTCTTGACTGTAAAAAAAAAGCGTTATAATCCTTGTGTAACTCTTAGCAAACTAGAAAAAGAAGGAGAGACTATGAAGTACCACGGGGTAGCAGCAGTCGGGTTGATAGCAGTGTTGGCAATAGTGCTTGGTGGATGTGGCTTCTTCACCAAGACCGGCTGGAAGACTGGGGAGGATTCCGATCGGGAGCCTGGTCTGAATTTGCGTGAATATGAGCCCATAATGGGCGAGAACGAGTATGAAACACTGGACGAGGCTTATGCGCGGATGGCAAGAATAGTGCCTGGATTTGGCGG
>CAZODX010000154.1:0-3784 GCA_964578715.1 uncultured Thermotogae bacterium
TCGTCGTCGCCGTGACGGTGATCTCGGGGATAGAGTATTTCTATCGTTTTCGCAAACTCTTGAGGCGGATCTCGTAGTCACGGCCCCACTGTGATTGTCTTGCGCGCCGTGCCTGTCTCGCCGTCGTTGTCTGTTACTGTCAACGTCACCGTAAACGTGCCTGCTTGGCTGAAGATGTGCTCGACCGTGACCCCTTGGGCGTCTATCGTCCCGTCGCTTTCGAGGTCCCATTCGTATTTTATAATTTTGCCGTCGGGATCGAACGACTCTGAAGCGTCAAAGCGCACCGTCTCGCCCACTTTGGGGCGCTCCGGCGTAAACTCAAACTGTGCTACCGGCGGGAATTTGACAATGCGCGGGCGCTCGGCCGCTCCAAAGTTCACGGTGATCTGCTCTTGGGCCTTCAGCTCGACCGTGACTTCTGCTGGAGTTGTGGGCGAAAAATCTGTGGGTAGGCTGCGCACGTCGAGCGCGACCGTGTATTTTCCCGGAAGCAGCTCGCTGAACGCAAAGCGCCCTTCAGAATCGGTGCGCTGGTCGCGGGTCTTGCCCCCAGCGTCTGTTAAGAAGACCCGCACGGCGCTCAGTCCCTGCTCAGAGGAGTCTAGCTGACCGTTGCGGTTCTCATCATGGAAGACGATGCCCTCGATGACCGCAACCTGGGCGAGGGGGATTTCGAGCGTGAGCCTCTGCCCGGCGACGATCCGAACTCTTTGGGGAAGCGCCGTCTGGACGATGATCCCCATGGGAAGTTTTTCGATCTTCAGCTCGTAGGTCCCCGGTGCCATCGGAGGAAATCGGAAGAAGCCCTGGGCGTCGGTGCGGGCTTTTTCGTTGCCCAAGGTGAGAATGAGATTTTTGGGGCCGGTCTCGCTGGGATCGCGAACGCCGTTGCTGTTTGTATCTACGAAGACGAAGCCTTCCACTTGTCCCTTCACGACAATGAACGGGATCGGCGCGTCAAAACGCGCAGATACAGTGAGCGTGAAGCTGAAGTCAGCCCCGCCGGCATCGAGCAACCCGATAAGCCCTGAAAAGAAGAGCTCGGCAATTCCCAGCTGGCCTTGCAAGCCCACGCTGAGATCAGTTCTATTGACAAAGCGTGCCACTCCCAGGCGCACGCTCAAAGGACGGCGCCCCAGCTCCAGCCCCGCTGACGTAAGAAGCCTCCGGCTCAGCACCGCGTTGGTGAGGAGATCGACCTCTGAGCTATATTCCAGGCGCAGCGCCGCGCGCCATGACGGTAATTTTATGGCGAACTCGCTGCCTACGGTGCCCACGCCAAGCTCCGTGCCCGCAACGGCGTTGCTTAGCTGGGCTTGCTCGGTGAAGACCGAGATATTCCCTAGGGTGCTGATGGGCTGGACCGCCTGCAGGCTGAGGGAGAACTGAGCGAGATCTGTTGGGGGCAGCGGCCCAACGCCCACGAGCGTGCTGTAAGCCGTCGAAAGGCGCAGTGTGGGGAAGGCTTCAGCGAGCTTGAGGCTGAGGAAGGCTCTGGCGTGCTGGCGCGTGAGCGTCTGCTGGGATGGGTCGTTGTTGACGTTATTGCGGGTGCGCTCAAAGCCTAGCCCCAAAGAGAAATGAGGTGTGGCGAAGCTCTGGAAGACAGAGAGCCCTTGCTCGTCGCGGCGGTCGCCGACGAAGTCCCGGCCGGCTCGTAAAAACTGAGCTATAATAGAGAAATCACCCAAGCGCAGCTCGGAGCTGGCGCGCACGGCTGAGTCTAAAAAAGCCCCGTTTTGCCAGGTCAGCCCGCCGTCCAGAGTCGTGGCGCTGCCCCCAGGGATTTGCCATCGTAGATGTCCAAGGAGCGTCGTCGTCAAACTCCCAGGGGCGTAGCCAAAGAGCGCGGCGTGGCCCAGCGTCACCCCAGCAAGCACAGAGCCCCGGCCTTCAGCCCCAAAACAGACAAGAAACGACGCACCACAAAAGGCCTGAGCAATGACAATAATCGTCACCGATACTGTGTCTATGGTGATAGTGACCTGCCCAATGGTCGTGAAGATATAGACGAACGACTGCCCTGGGGCGATGGTTTGACTCCCAGAGCTTGGGATCGTCACGGTATGAGGGGCCAGGCCGACGTTGCGAAATCTGATGGGGTGGTTGAGCCCGACGATCACCGTGGAGGGCAGCTCTGTCAGATCGTCAGTAATGAGCAATTCTCTCTCTAGGGCGACGCGAGATCCCGAGACAGCCATCACGGAGAACTGCATAGTGCTGGGTGAGATGGTGAGGTGGCCGCCTCGGCCTGAGAGCGTCGCCAGCGGGCTCAGCGATAGATACAGATCGCCGAGGGCAAAGCCCACAGGCTTGGTCTCGACACCGAAGAAGAGCGCGTTGAGCTCAAAGAGATTTTGAATGTCAAGCACATACGAGATCTGTCCTTGAGAGTCTGCGGGGCCGCGCCCACTCAATCCCTGTCGAAATATGAAGTCTTGCACAGTCACGATAATAATCGATGGCAGGAGCGTCCCGCCGCTCACAGTGACGGTGAAGATCCCTGGATGAGGGAAGCTCAAAGCGCTATGAGCGCCGGGGGCGATGGCCAGGGGAGGGCGGCCATCGGAGACAGCTACAGTAATTATGACAGAGCTCGTGTTCTCTAGAGTGAGAGCGCCGCCGACGTCTAAGCGCACCGCAGGTCTATCGGGGAGCAGCACTCCTCCCCACTCCCGAACGGCCACAAACGCCCCAAGGGTCAGCCCGGTCTGGCCCTCAAACACAGTCTGTATATCAGAAGGGATCGTCAAGAAGAGCGAGCCCTTGACGTCCTGGGGCAGCGGGGGCAAGATCTCGAGCACGGCTGTTGCTTCGGCGGATACGTTTGGGAAGCGCTTGGAGACGGCGCGCACGGTCAGGCGCTGCCGCAGCGGCGGGGCATCTTTGGGGATCTTCACCGTGATCGGGATCTCGCGGCGCTCGCCCACATCTAAAGAGATCTCTTGAAAGGGCAGGGTGACGGTGAGGAGGCCAGGGGGCTGTACCGTCACGATGACGCGGTCCGGCACGTTGCCCTTGTTGCGCACGAGAAAGACAAGCGTGACCGAACTCCCCGGCTCGACGGCCTGAGCACGCGGTGCTCCCATCTCTAAGCCGGGAACCTCTTGGACGGTGATCGTCACGCTCGCTTGGGCTGTCACAGATAGGTTCGTGCGAGAGCGTGCCGTCAGGGTCACGCTATGAGCGCCGGCACGAGCTTGGGCACCGATAATAAAACTCACAAAGACGGTCTCTTCAGCCTGTGGGGCAAGCTCTACGGGCTCAGGGACTCCCACAAGCTCTAAGCCCGCCGACAGATCCACAGAGAACTCAAAGATATCTTGTGCAGAGCTGACGTTTCTGACTCGAAACGAGAGGGTGAGGGCATCGCCGGGGCGGGCCGGTGACGGAGGCGGCGGCGGGATAAGGAGCACCCCCTGCTGCCAGGCCCGGCCTAGCCCAACTGCCCCCAGGAGCCCCATCAAGATAAGGAGCTTTGCTATCGAGCGCGGCACCATGGAAACGCCTGATTGTAAGCGATCTTTTCGCGCCCTCCAAGGACGCCAGCTCCCCCCGCGGGGCATCTCTGTCCCTATGACGATTTGCCTTCGCGGGAGGAAATCTCTAGAATATGGGCATTCAAGAACTCGCTGAACGGCTCTCATCAGGCCCTGAGAGGCGTTAAGCGGTTCATGACAGAACTCTCATAAGGGGGGTATTCGGCCATGAACAAGGCGGAGTTGGCGGAATTGGTAGCCAAGCAGACGGGTCTGAGCAAGAAGGCGGCCAAAGAGGCCGT
>CAZODX010000155.1:0-1783 GCA_964578715.1 uncultured Thermotogae bacterium
CCCCCTTCAGCGGGCTTCCCTCTCCCTCAGACGGATGCTTCAGCATCCGGCCCAGTTCTCATTTGACAGATTCTCTAGCTGTGGCTATCTTAAAGTCGGTGACCGGCGATGGCCCAGATGCGCTCGCTCTTCGACGAGCCAAGCGAACCTCAAAGAATCTTGACGTTTGAAGAGGCTCAGCAGCAAGCCCAGACGTGCACCAAATGCCGACTGCACCAGAGCCGAACTACCGTTGTCTTCGGCGAGGGCAACACGCAGTCTCCGGTGATCTTCATTGGGGAGGGCCCCGGTGAGGTCGAAGATTCTACGGGGCGGCCGTTCGTCGGCCCGGCGGGCCAGAAGCTCACAGAGATTTTGCAGTCTGTGGGGATCGCGCGCGAGAGCGTCTATATTTGTAATATGGTCAAGTGCCGCCCTCCCGGCAATCGCGCCCCACAAAAGGAAGAGATCGACGCGTGCTGGCCGTACTTAGAAGCGCAGATCAGACACATCAAACCAAAGATCATCGTCGCGCTCGGCAATATCCCCGCGCAATACTTGCTCAAGACGACCGAAGGGATCACAACGTTGCGCGGGAGGTTCTTCCCGTGGCGCGATGGGATCGAAATCTATTGTATGTTTCACCCCAGCTATCTGTTGAGAAATCCGTCGCGCGAGCCGGGCAGCCCGAAGTATCTCACTTGGCAAGACATTAAGAAGCTCAAGGAGCGCCTCGATGGACTTCTCTAACTTGAGTGAGCCGGAGCGCCGCGCCCGCGTCGCCGAAGCCCTGCGCCTCGGCGAAGAGCTGCGTCGTGCCAAAGAGTACGACAAGGGCATTGATCTCTTGGTCGAAGCCCTCCAATACGGCGTCGAGAAAGCCAAGATCTACTTTCGCTTGGGGAATATCTATTTTGACGCGGGCAAGCTCGAGCACGCCGAGTACGCGTACCGCCGGGCTATCGACATAGATCCCACGCACGTCAACGCCCATCACAATTTGAGCGTCGTATTGCGCAAGCAGGGCAAGCTTTCTGATGCCATTCGCATGAAGCGCCAGGCGGAGCGCCTGGCCATGCAGTACCCTCAACACGTGCAACTGACGCCGGAGCAGATCGAGCAGGCACGACGGTTCGCGCGGCGCTGGCTGATCGGGCTGGGGATCGTCTTTGCGGCGCTCGTGCTCGTGGTCATGGCGCTCGTATGGCGGTAGCTCCTAGCGCATATAAATTCCGCCGTTGACGTTGATCGTCTCGCCGGTGATGTAACTGGCTTCCTCGGAGCAGAGAAACGCGATCACCGACGCGATCTCTTCAGGAGTGGCGATGCGCCGGAGCGGGATGCTCGCGCGGATCTGCTCGCCCTTCTCCGCCAGGGATTTTCTGTTCATTTCAGTATCTGTATAGCCGGGCGCTACGGCGTTCACGGTGATATTGTAGGGCGCAAGCTCTAACGCTAAAGACTTTGTCAGCCCGATGAGACCGGCTTTGGCCGCGGCATAGTGTGGGCCATGGGCTGAGCCGGTCATCGCGCGCAGCGAGCTGAGATTGACGATCCTCCCCCAGCCCGCTTGGCGCATATACGGCACGGCAAGCTTGGCGCAATAGAACGCGCCATCTAAGGTGACGGCAAGCATTCTGCGCCATTCGTCGAGGGAGAGCTGCTCAATGCCTCCGTGTGACGAGTAGCCCGCGTTATTGACTAAGATATGCAATCCGCCTAGCTCTCTGACAGTCGTCTCAATCATCCGGTGGGCTTGGGCATAGTCGGAGACGTCGGCTTGGAGAGCGATGGCTCGGCGCCC
>CAZODX010000155.1:1793-3760 GCA_964578715.1 uncultured Thermotogae bacterium
GAGCTAATTTCAGAGCCGTGGCTGCGCCGATGCCGCGGCTGGCTCCGGTGACAAGTGCGATCTTGCTCATAGACTTACGACATTTTCTTTAAGATCTCGAGGATCTTCATGACGATGCTCGGTAAACTCGCTAACAGCTCGATGATAAACCATAAGAACATCAGGGCAAACCCAATCCCCCACGTGATGTTAGGAGATACGAGACCGCTTGCCATTGCGTTGGGAAAGAGCTCCTGACATGCCCATCGCCATACATACTGAATCAAAAACGGTGTCACTATAATGCAGTAAATTACAATAGCCCCGGTAATCGCTAGCAGAATGAAGGGTGAAACCACAATCCACCAATACCAATTCTCCGAAGCGTTAAGAGTGAAGAGCACAGCGATTATTACAATAGCAACTGCACAAGGAACAGCAAACACTATTTGGAAAAGAGCTATAGGTTTGAGCCAAGTGCGCCATGGCAGCGATTCGACAATGAGATTCTGTTGAAGCAAGCCAGATAAAAAATTTCGAGCTATCACTCCCCATAATAAGTTGAACGCAAATGGCAGAAGCAGAAGTCCCGCAAGCCATGCTCCTCCTACCCAGATCGTGAGCTGGATGAGATTTTGCGCTAAAGGTTTTTGTAAGAACCCCATCAACGAACTGCCGAGATTGAGCAACATATCGAACATTGTTTCTCACCTCTAGTTTGTCAATTATGCGAGGGCTGAACACACTCTGGCCCATCGTTGGTGGGCGAGTTCACTGCCGACGAGACGTCGAACAGCTCCAGCTCTTCGGCGTGATATGGGCGCAGGACGCGCTCCAACTCAGCACGAGCCTTCGGCGATGGGTCGAGCCAGAGCTCTTCTAAATCTCTGGGCACGATCACCGGCATTCTATTGTGAATGGGTTTTATCAGTTCGTTCGGCTCTGTCGTGATGATCGTGCACGTCTTGAGAGTCTGCCCGTCGGGAGATTGCCAAGTCTCCCACAGACCTGCGAACCCAAATGGCTCTTTCGATTTGAGTCGCACGTAGACGGGAATTTTTTTGCCTTGGGGTGTCTGGCGCCACTCGTAGAAACCATCGGCGATGATGAGACAGCGCCGGCGGCGCACCGCATCTCTGAAGCTTGGCTTCTCCCAGAGCGTCTCCGCGCGCGCGTTGATGAGCTTTTGTGCAATTTTGGAGTCTTTCGCCCAATGAGGGATGAGCCCCCAGCGAAGATTTTGTAGTATTCGACTCTGGCCCTCAGAGATGAGCGCCAGAATCTCTTGCGTCGGCGCGATGTTGTAGCGCGGACGATAACTTTGTGGGACGCTCACGCCAAAGCGTGATTCTATCTGTTCGGCGTTCAGTGTCAGTGAGAATCTCCCGCACATGCGCGCTCACTCTCTAGGGGAGATGGGAAACGCCCGCCCTTCGAGTTCTTCAATACGACGCCGGACTTCATCGGGGATCGGCGCTCGGCGCCGCTCACGATAATTATACGAGACGATGACCCCATCGCCCTCGGCCGCGATCTTGTGCAGCTTTTGGCTGAAAATTCTGAACTGCATGGTGAAGCGATCTGTGCCCATATCTGAGACCCTGATTCCGACAAGGATTTTATCTGGGTAGGTAAGCGGGCGCTTGAACTCGCACCGCGCCGACGCCAAGATCGGGCCGATCCCTGTGGCGTTCATCGTCTCAATGTAGCCAAGGCGCTCGATATACGCGATGCGCGCGCTCTCAAAATAACGAAAGTACGAGACGTTGTTGACGTGATTGAACGCGTCCATCTCGCCCCACTGCACGGGCAGCTCGATAACTACTGGGAAGCCGTCCAGATCCGGGATAGTGTTTGTGGTGCTCATGCTCCCATCATAGACTGGGGGAGTGCTCTCTGCAAGCGACGGGAACTTTATTGGTGGGCGCTAGAGGATTCGAACCTCTGACCTTCCGCGTGTAAGGCGGACGCTCTCCCACTGAGCTAAG
>CAZODX010000156.1:0-1528 GCA_964578715.1 uncultured Thermotogae bacterium
TGAGCGAAAAGATTCTCAATGCGCCGTTGGCGCTGGCGACGCCACCGCTCTTGCTTTACGACAGCGCCCAGAAATTAGTGGGCGTGCGCTATGTCGCGTTCAAGCCCGACGAGGGACGGCTCTTTGGGTTCAGCGTGGAGAGCTGGCCCAAGGTCGGCGCGGCGTTTGTGCTCACCGTTTGGCTTGTGCCTAATCCTAACGGGCCGTTTGCCAGCAGTAATCCCAATGTGCAGTAGCCTGCAGATAGAACAGCCGCGAGGCGCTTTGCGATCCCCATCGTCGTGAGATCGAGTTTTTCACTATTAAGCAGGCACAAGATGCACAGGCCCTCAGCTTTTTGTAAAATCAAAAAATTCTCCACGAGAGATTGCACCTAGGAGGCGTTTCGTGAGCTACAAGATAGCGACGGCACTGGAGTGTGTGCTCTCCCAAGCTCACTGGAATTTGGAGCCCCCGGCTCTCTATGAAGAGGCCATCCGGGGCAGCGAAGCCCGCCTGGCCCATAGCGGCGCCCTCGTTGCCTACACCGGGCGCCATACCGGGCGCTCCCCTCACGATAAGTTCATCGTCAAAGAGCCAAGCAGTGCCGAAAAAATCTGGTGGGGCACGGTGAACACCCCCATCAGCCCTGAGCAGTTTGACCACCTCTACGAGCGCCTCTGCGACTATCTGAGAACTAAAAAAGTCTTCGTCCAAGACTTAGAAGTCTGCGCCGCACCGCGCTATCGCACCCCGATTCGCGTCATCACCGAGTACGCCTGGCATAGTCTCTTCGCGCGCAATCTCTTCTTGCGATCTCGCCGAGAGAATCACATGCCGGAGATCACCGTGATCTGCGCCCCGTCGTTTCATGCCCTCCCGGAGCGCGATGGCACCCGCTCGGAGACGTTCATCGTTCTGCATCTCGCAAAGAAGATGATCTTAATTGGCGGCACCCCCTACGCCGGGGAGATCAAAAAGTCCGTCTTCACGCTCTTGAATTATCTGTTGCCCCAGCAGGGCGTCCTGCCCATGCACTGCTCGGCAAATATGGGGGCCGACGGCCAGACCGCGCTCTTCTTCGGGCTTTCCGGCACGGGCAAGACCACCCTCTCCACCGATCCGGATCGTCCACTCATCGGCGATGACGAGCACGGCTGGTCCGACGAGGGCGTCTTTAATTTTGAGGGCGGCTGCTATGCCAAAGTCATCGGGCTGCGCCGCGAAACCGAACCCGAGATCTATCACGCGGTGCATCAGTTTGGAACGATCTTAGAGAACGTGGTCTTGGAAGAGCCCTCGCGCACGATTCGCTTCGACGACGCTTCTATCACTGAGAACACGCGCGCGGCCTATCCCATTGAATTCTTGCCCCATATCGTCCCGACGGGCACCGGGCCGCACCCGCGCACGATCTTCTTCTTGACGTATGATGCGTTCGGGGTGCTTCCCCCCATTGCGCTCTTGCGCGACGACCAGGTGATCTCGTATTTTCTGCTGGGGTACACGGCCAAAGTCGCGGGCACGGAGCGCGGCGTGGCCGAGCCGC
>CAZODX010000156.1:1538-3752 GCA_964578715.1 uncultured Thermotogae bacterium
AGCCCGTGCTTTGGCGGGCCGTTCTGGCCCCTGCCTCCGCGCACATACGCGCAGATGCTGCAGGAGCGCATCGCCCACGCGAAAGCGAGAGTCTGGCTGTTGAACACGGGCACGATCGGCGGGCCGTATGGCGTCGGCAAGAGGATCTCTCTCCCGTACACGCGTGCCCTGGTGCGCGCGGCGCTGGACGGTTCGCTCGAGCGCGTCCCCTTCGAAGAAGACCCGCACTTTGGGTTGCGCTTCCCAGCGTACTGCCCGGGGCTGTCGGCCTTGGTCACCAACCCCAAGGCTACATGGCAAGACCCCCACGCGTACAAAGCCAAAGCCCAAGAACTCGCCCAACTCTTCCGTGAACACCTAAAGCAATACTCCCAAGGAGGTTCGGTATGAGCGCTGAAGCCACGTTCTCTCGCGGCCTGGAAGGCGTCATCGCTGCCGAGAGCGCCCTGACGTACATTGACGGCCAGAAAGGAATTTTGGCGTATCTTGGGATTCCCATCGAAGAGCTGGCAGAACACTCGACGTTTGAGGAGACCGCGTTTCTCCTGCTCCATCGGCGTCTGCCCACACGCTCAGAGCTGCACCAGTTCCATCAAGAGCTGGTGCAGTATCGTTCTGTGTCTGCACCGGTTCTCGAGATCGTGCAAGCCCTCCCGCGCCAGACTCCCCCGATGTCGCTGCTGCGCACCGCGATCTCTCTGCTTGGACACTTTGATCTGAGCGCTGATGACGTTTCGCCCCAGGCGCTGCGCGAAAAAGCAATCAAGCTGATCTCTCAGATGGCAACGCTGACCGCGGCTATCGGGCGCCTCCGCAACAACCAAGAGCTCATCCCCCCTGATCCCGCGCTCTCCCACAGCGCCAACTTTCTCTATATGCTCACCGGCACCAAGCCCGATGTGACCGCCGCACGCGTCTTCGATGTCTTATTGATCTTACAGGCCGATCACGAGTTCCCCGCCTCGACCTTTGCGAGCTTAGTCGTCGCTTCGACCCTCAGCGACGTCTACTCCGCGATCTGCGCGGCGCTGGGAGCGCTCAAAGGCCCGTTGCACGGCGGTGCCAATGAGCAAGTTATCAAAATGATCTTAGAGATCGGCGAGCCGGAGCGCGCTGCACAGTATATCAGAGAGAAATTAGCCAAGAAAGAGCGCATCATGGGGTTTGGGCATCGCGTCTACAAGACCTACGATCCCCGCGCCCGCATCTTGAAACGCTACTCCCAGCAACTGGCGCAGCAAGCCCACGACGCCCGTCTCTTCGAGATCGAAGAGATCATCGAGAAGACGGTCATTGATGCGCTGGGCGCCAAGGGGATCTTCCCCAATGTCGACTTCTACTCCGGCACGGTCTGTTACTATCTGGGGATCGAGCCGGCGCTGTTGACCCCGATCTTTGCCGTCAGTCGCATTGCGGGCTGGATGGCCCATATTATAGAGTACTTGGCAGACAACCGGCTCTTCCGGCCGACGACGCGCTACGTCGGCCCGCCCTTGGGGCATTATATCCCCATAGACCAGAGATAGCGCGTGTGCGCATGTGAATGAGCTAATGGCGCAATGGCGGCTTGGGGAGCTTTAAGAATCCGACGCGGATCAGATAGAACAACCCCAGCCCAACCAAGGGAAATTCTATAGTCTTTAGAGTGAGCGCAAAGGCCACCGCGCTCTCCTGCGGCACAGCCACGGGCGTATGCGTCACTAAAGAGATGAGCGAGAACAAGCTGAAAATCCCCCAGCTCCCCACTTCAAAGATCCCCGTCCCCCCAGGGGTAATCCAAAAGAACGCCCCCAAAAAGATAAAGAGCGTGTAGATCATCGCCAGATGCGACACCGGGAAGAACGCCCGCAATGCGAAGAGAAAGAAGATCTGGGGGCGCAAAAAGACGAAGAACGTCGCCAAGAGATTGAGCACAAAGGCGAGCAGCGTCGCGCGCCCATGCTCGCGAAACGCGATGAAGACGTCTTCTTCAACTTCGCGCACTTTGCCCTGGGCGATCTCCAACGCGTGCTTCCACGGCAAGCGCTCTTTGAGCCACCCCAACAGGCGCGTCCCCCACAACCGATGCCCCGCCAGATTAATCATTAAGAGCGCCAAGAAGACCGCAAAGAGCATCATCCCCGTCACAATAGCCCCCGTGTCATCTAAGGGCAAGAGCCTCGTCGCCAGGGCGTAGTAGACCCCTAAATAAATAAACGCGAGCAGACAGAGCCC
>CAZODX010000157.1:0-3749 GCA_964578715.1 uncultured Thermotogae bacterium
GCGTGGGCGACCTCAACGCTCAGCTCATTGCGACGCGGGCCGAACTGAGCGCGCGCATTGACCAAACTAACGCCCGCATCGATGAAGTGCGTGAGGAACTGAGTGCACGCATTGACCAAACCAACGAACGCATCGACCAGATCAATGCCCGCATTGACCAGATCAACGCCCGCATTGACCAAATCAACGCCCGCATTGGCCAGACCGATGCGCGCATCGACGCGGTCCATCAAGACCTTCTGAGCCGCATGGATGAGCTGCGGCGGGAGTTGATCGAGTTGATCACCAGTACGCGTGCGGAGTTGACCCACCGCCAGGATGGCCTCAACGCGCGCATCGATCAGCTCGATGCCCGACTCGATCAGACCAATGCGCGCATTGATGAGGTCGTGCTGGATCTGAACAAGATTCACGACGCGCTGGTGCGGCGTGAGGACTACGACCGGTTGCGGGAGCAGGTGCACGAGCTGGAGAAGAAGATTGCGGCGCTGAGCCGCTAGCCCATAATAACGGAAGGCACGGGATCGCACCGAGGACACGGAAGATTTTTTCTGTGCTTTGCGTGATGCGAGCCTTGGAGGGGGCACGAACAGAAAGCATGGGTGATTCGCCCATCTGTCCCTTCTCGATGTCTCCGATGTCCCATGTAAAGAAGGGGAAAGCCCCTGACAACGTGATCCCCATTACACTAAGATAAGGGCGTGAGCAAGAAGAGCCAATCGAAGAAGAAGCGTACTCCAAGGCCACAGGAAGCTGCGCTCTCCGTGGGCCTAGAGCGCATCAGCACGCTCAAAGACTTTTTACGTTGGCTGGTGCTGCGCGAGCAGCTCGAGATCCAGCAGAATACTCCTGAAGCGCAGCGCTTCGCCCATCGCTGGAATATCTTTCCCTACGAAGGCGCGATCTTTGTTGGGATCGTCACGGGGCTCTCTGGACAAGAGATCTTAAATCGCTTCCCGGAGCTCGATCTTCCCGTGAGCCTGCCCGAAAGCGAAGAGCTTCCCCAAGAGCTGCGCGATCTGCCCTATAAGCCCAATATCTTTTACTTTGGCCCCTTCAGCCAGGAGTACGACAACCTAGTCTAGAGGTGAGCACCCATGAGACGACTCCTCTCGATAGCTCTGATGGCGCTGCTGGGAGCGGCGTTGGGCTTTGGGGGGATCTTGCAGAGCTGCCAGCCCCCCAATAAAGCCCCGTTCGCGCGGTTCACCTTCAGCCCCAAAGAACCCAAAATCGGCGAGACCGTGACGTTCGATGGCTCGGCTTCTCATGACCCCGACGGCAAAATTATCAGTTATCTGTGGGACTTTGGCGACGGTGAGACCGCCCAGGGCGTGACGACAACGCACGCTTTTAAGAAAGAGGGCGAGTTCGACGTCATCCTTCAAGTCACCGACGACCGCGGCGCGAATACGACCATAGCAAAAACAGTTCGCGTTGTCCCTCCCAATCAGTCCCCGGTCGCGATTTTTACAGTCGAGCCCCTCGAGCCCACAGCCAATCAAGAAGTCACGTTTGACGCTTCGGCGGCGGCCGATCCCGACGGCACGATCGTCTCGTATAGCTGGGATTTCGGCGACCAGACGACCGGCCAGGGCAAGACCGTCAAGCACACGTATAAAGCCGCGGGCACCTATAAAGTCACGCTCACAGTCACCGACGACAAGGGCGCGACGTCGTCGGCGTTTCAGAATTTAGTCGTCAAAGAACAACCCGCGCCGCCCAACCAGCCCCCCTTGGTGACGTTCAGCTTCACGCCGACAGAGCCGAAAGTGAACGAGCCCGTAGAGTTTGACGCGTCGGGCTCGACCGACGACGGCGAGATCGTGCGCTATTTTTGGGAATTCGGCGACGGCGAGACCGGCGAGGGCAAGACGATTTCACACACATATAAGACCGCCGGGACGTTCACGGTGAAGCTGACGGTCACCGATGATCGGGGTGCTAAGAACTCGCTGACGCGCACGGTCACCGTGGCTGAAGCCTCCACGCCGTGATAGAATAGCTCCAAATGAGCAAGAGAATTCTCTGTGTCGCGCTGGCGCTCATCAGCGCTAGCAGCGTGTGGGTCTTTGGGCAGACGACGCTCACGCTGACCAGCGCGCTGCCCTTCGATCTGAGCGGCTTTGGTGATCTCAGTTTTGAGGGGAGTTGGCAGTGGCAGCGCGCCCCCTGGACGGTCGGCGCAAGCGTTACGCTCACCCCACACAGTTTCGAGAGCGCCAAGCTCTCTCTCAGCTATCAGATTTCAAACATCCAAGCGAGCGCTACGGCGACGCTCGACTCGGATGGCTTGAAGAGCGCCGAAACTCAGCTCAAAGCCGAGTTCTCTGGGCTCGTCTTGCTGGAGAAGACGCTGAACTTTGGGCGTCGCGGCTTCAAAAACGGCAAAGTCACCATAAAACTTGGCCCAAGTGCCCTCAATATCAGCGGGAGCGCCCAGCTCACCCCGGAGGGCATCGCTGCTCCGACGGCGACTGTGAATTTTTCGCTCTCTCAAAAGCTCGGCGATCTCAGCGGGACGACGACGTTTTCGGCTCACGGCTTTAAGCAGCAGTCTCTGACGGCGACGGCTGCTCTCGGCGACACGTGGACGCTCACGATGACGTCGCTCATCACGACCGCAGGCTTTCAGTCGGAATCGTTTGATCTGGCGACGACTCTGTGGGACGGGCTTATCTCGCTCTCGCTGAGCGCAACAGTTGAGGGTCGGGGCATCACGAGCGAGGGTCTTTCGTTCGATCTGATGCTTGAGGGATTGTTCGTACAAGCATCTCTAGATTTTTCGGGACTGACGCTGAACGGTTTTCAGCTCATGGCCAACGGATTTGTCGGCGATTTTTCGCTCGATATGTTTGTCATGGGCAGCTTCGATGGTATCCAGTTTGCGACGCTCACGACGAGTGGGGATCTTCTCGGCTTCAGTGCCAGTGTGAGTTTCGATATGAGCGCCTTCGGGCTTGATAATCTCTCTCTGAGTGTCAGTCGTTCTCTGGGGCGCTGGACGCTCGGCGCTGAGGGCAGCTTTGGAGCCGAGGGCTTCCAAGGCGGCTCACTCAAAGCGAGCTACACCCTGAAACTCTCGTGAGATTTGACAACTTCCCAGATCAAGAGCTAAACTCAAAAGACTTCAGAAGGGGGTACTCTCATGCGTCGTGTGAGTGTTGTGTTCGGTGTCATACTCAGTATCGGACTCTTCAGCTCGGCGCTTGGTTATGCCCAGACCGTCTCGCTCCCCAGTGAGCAGCTCTCGCTGGGCGCAGCCGTGTGGTTGCCCGTCACGATCAACGCTGCGCCCAATGGGCTCCATCACTACGCGTTCAGCGTCACCGTGGACGCGCCGGAGATCGCGCATATCGAAGAGGTGCGCTTCCCTGAGCCGTTGCGCGATTTTGCGAGCTTCCAGATCGCTCCTGACGGCAATACTGTCCAGATCTCCGTGCGCGATGAGAATAATATTATCGCTGCGGGTGCGCAGCAGACACGGCTTGCTGAAGTGAAGCTGCGCGGGACGTTTGGCGGCCGCACCGGGGTCACGCTCGCTATCCGTGAGATGGTCGACGACCGTCTCAACGCGTTCAACGTGGCGGTCTCCAACGGTCAGCTCACTGTCGCCGCCGCGCCCAGCGCCCCAACGCTCGTCGTCGGCGTGGACGGCGTCTTAGTCGGCGACATCGTGAGAGTACCGATCATCCTCACGAGCGCCGTTGGGGGCGTGCAGAATTATCGCGCGCGGGTACGCTTAGAAC
>CAZODX010000158.1:0-3738 GCA_964578715.1 uncultured Thermotogae bacterium
GGCGCGAGCATCGCTGCAACGGCAGCTGCAGCAGCGCTCGCTTGGATGACCGTCTCGGGAATGTCTTTAGGCCCGGTGAATGCTCCGGTGACGAAGACGCCCTCCCGTGTGCTCATGACGGGGTTGACGGGGCTTGTCTTGGCGAAGCCGTGCTCGTTCAGTTCGATACCGAGCTTGCGTGCCAATCCTTGGCCCTTCGCACTTGGGCGCATCCCCACCGCAAGCACGACGAGATCGAATTCTTCTTCGCGCAGAGCGCCCGACTCGTCCCGGTAGCGAATGACCAGATTCTTCGTCTCTGGCATTTCAGTGATCTGCGAGATCATCGAGCGCACATAGCGCACGCTGTGCTCTTCTTTCGCGCGCTTGACTAAGTTCTCAAAGCCCTTGCCGTAGGCCCGCAGATCAATATAGAAGATCGTCGGCTCGAGAGCGTGATCGTGCTCCTTGGCGACGATCGCTTCTTTAGTGGCGTACATGCAGCACACAGCAGAACAGTAACTCTGATGGCGTAGATCTCTTGAGCCGACGCACTGAATGAACGCGATTTTCTTTGGGGCTTTGCCATCGGAGGGCCGCAGGACTTTTCCTGCCGTCGGCCCGGAAGCACTCAGCAATCGCTCAAACTGCGGCCCTGTGAGCACGTTCGCGTAGCGCCCAAAGCCGTACTCCCCAACGAGCCGCGCATCATAGGGCTCAAAGCCCGGGGCTAAGACAACTGCGCCGACGTCGAGTGTAAAAAGCTTCTCAGTCTGGGTAAAATCGAGCGCCCCGCGCTCGCAGGCTTTCAGACAGTTTTGGGGGCAGCGCCCCGACTTGAAGAAGATGCACGTCTGCGGGTCAACGACAGCCGCCAGGGGCACAGCCTGCGGAAACGGGATATAGATGGGCTTGCGCTTGCCCAGGCCCATATCAAACTCGCTGGGGAATTTGGCGTCTTGGTAGACGCACGAGGCGATGCACCGCCCGCACGCGATGCATTTTGTGATATCGACATAGCGCGGGCGCTGCCGGACCGTGATCTGAAAACTTCCGGCCTGGCCCTCGAGCGCTTCGACCGAAGCAAGCGTAATGATCTGGACGTTGGGGTGGCGCCCCACTTCAACGAGCTTGGGCGAAAGCATGCACATGGCGCAGTCATTGGTCGGGAAAGTCTTATCTAATTGGGCCATGCGCCCGCCGATGGCCGGGCCCTCCTCGATCAGATAGACAAAAAACCCAGAATCGGCCAGATCGAGGGCCGCTTGAATTCCCCCAATCCCGCCGCCGACGACTGCGACAGCACCGTGCTTGATCTCGCTCATGATGTTGTAACAGCCGACTGTGCTCGGCACGTGATCTGCTCTGTGTCAACCAGATGCGAATTCAGCATCAAGTCCTTCTCGCTACCCCCCAGAGCTAGGCCCACTAGTTGCGTGATGAACAGTACAGGGATTGTCGGCTCTTGGCCGTCTTTGCGGGAAAGCGCCCACTGCGCCCAGTCAAGATTGTATTGACAGAACGGGCACGACGTCACGATGAGATCAGCGCCGCAGCGCCGCGCCATCTCCAAAATCTGCGAGCACATCGTGAGCGCAATCGCTTCGTTGATGACCGAAAAGCTCGCGCCACAACATGAAGTCTTCATGGGCCAGTCCAGAGCTGTCGCTCCGGCAGCAGCAACGAGCTTCTCCATGAGTGTCGGATTCTCGCGGTCGTCGAAGCCCGCTACTCGTGGGATGCGCGTGGCCAAGCACCCATAGTAACACGCAACTTTTAAGCCCTCGAGCGCTTTCGTCTTCTCTTTCTGGATGCGCGGTATCTGCTCGCTGAGCACCTCGAGAATGTTCTTAATCTGCACGCGCCCGTCCAGAGGGCGTTCGATTGTTCTTGAGATGCGCTCACGGATTTGCTCGTTCTCTAGGGCTTTTTGTGTGATCTTCAGACGGCTATAGCACGCCGAGCACGCCACTAAGAGATCGTCTCCAAGCTCTTGGGCAATCGCTAAATTTCGCGCAGGAAGCGCGTATGCTAAACCTCTGTGGAGAGCGTGCGCGCTCGTCGCGCCGCAACAGGTCCAGCCCGGCAGCTCTTCCAGCTCGATCCCCAGGCGCTGCCAGACCCACTCCAGCGAACGCTTATAGGGCTTCGCGGAGGAGCTGAGCGTACACCCCGGATAGAAGCGCATCAGTGACTCCTCCCTTGCCCCTCCCCGACACGGGGAGGGGTATGCTCTATCATCGCAAAGAGCTTATGCAGCCCTTTTATTCGTCTAGGCCATACCTCCAGACGCCCCTTGCGCAGGAGTTCCCACCCTAGCGCTATGTACTGACGAAGGGGAAGCCCACGCGCAGCGTGTTTCACATTGTAGCGGGCCATCAGCTCCAGCTCGCTGATCCGCCCACGTCTTCGTAGACAATCGAGAAAGATTTTATGAAAGTCGCGCGCCTGCGGCAGCGCCGGCGCAAAGCCCTCGCGCAGCGCAAGCTCACGCAGCGTGTCCATTACGTGAGCAATGTCAATGTCATTAGGGCAGCGCACCGAGCACGTATAGCACGAGACGCAGAACCAGAACGAGTTGCTCGAGAGTACGGTCTTTCGCTCGCCAAGCTGAACGAGCCGAAACAGCTCATTGGGAGTGTGCTGCATATACGAGACCACGGGACAGCCCGTAGCGCAGCGGTCGCACTGGAAGCAGCGTCGGACCAGCTCGCCGCTGTGTGCTTCGATCTCTCTGAGAAAATCGAGAGACTGTGCTAGAAGAGCCATAGTTTTATCGCCAGCTGCTCTCTATATAGCCCATTGTAGATTTCTGGGCGCGCTCTGGCTATGAGAGCCATCATTGAGAAATTTGACGTCAGTCAAATACTGAATGCGCTCTTTGGCTCTCATGCGCGCAGGGTGCGCTTGGCAGACTCGACTGTGTTTTTCAGAAGCATCGCGATCGTCATGGGGCCGACGCCACCGGGCACCGGCGTGATAAACCCTGCGACCTCTTTGGCAGCTTCAAAGTCGACGTCACCGACTAACTGTTTCTCACCCACGCGGTTGACCCCAACGTCAATAACAACAGCTCCGGGCTTGATCATATCAGCCGTGACGAGCTTGGGCCGACCCGCCGCGACGACTAAAATATCTGCCTGACGGCAGATCTCTTTGAGATTCTTCGTGCGCGAGTGGGCAATCGTGACCGTCGCCTGCTTGGCGAGCAACAGCATCGCCACGGGTTTGCCCACAATCACGCTGCGCCCGACAACGACCGCGTTCTTGCCCTCGATCTGCGTCCCTGTCGACTCGATGAGCTTGATGCACCCGGCGGGCGTGCACGGGACAAACGTGGGCAACTCCTCCCAGAACTTGGCCGAGAGCAACTTCCCCAAATTTATAGGGTGAAAGCCGTCGACGTCTTTGTCGGGGCTGACTTCTTGCAAGACTTTGTGCTGATCAAGATGATCGGGCAGGGGCAACTGGACAAGAATTCCGTGAATGCGCGTGTCTTCGTTCAGACTGTGAATGAGCTCGATCAGCTTCTCTTGCGGGGTATCGGTGGGCAAGTGAATTTTTTGGGAGTAGATGCCCGTCTCTTCGCAGGCTTTCGCTTTCATGTTGACGTAGACTTTGGATGCGGGATTCTCCCCAACTAAGACAGCAGCGAGCCCCGGCGTGATCCCGTATCTCTGTTGGAGCTGCGCGACCTCCCTTTTGAGCTCTTCGCGGATCTGCTGCGCGACCTGCTTGCCGTCAATGATCGTGGCCATA
>CAZODX010000159.1:0-3726 GCA_964578715.1 uncultured Thermotogae bacterium
GGTGTTGCCCTTGCCTAGGCCGATCCGCCCTTTCCCATCGCCGATGACGACCACGGCGCGAAAGCTTAAGTTCTTGCCCCCCTTGGTCACCTTGGCCACGCGCCGCAGATCGATCACTTCGTTCTCAAACTCTTCGACTCCGCGCCGTTCTCCACCACGTGCTCGCGCCATATGCGTCCTCCCTTAGAATTTTAGCCCGGCCTTGCGGCTGGCCTCAGCAAACGCTTTGATAACCCCATGATAGGGATACCCCGCTCGGTCGAAGACTACCGTAGTGATCCCTTTGGCCAGGGCACGCTCCGCTAAGATCTTCCCCAAGACCTCTGCGGACTTGACCGTGCCGCCCTTGAGATTGAGTTCTTTTTCGAGCGTGCTTGCCGCAACGAGAGTCCGTCCCGATGTGTCATCGATGACCTGCGCATGCAGGTGCTTCAAGCTCTTGTAGACACACAGGCGCGGCCGCTGCGGCGTCCCGAAGATCTTCTTGCGGATTCGTTGATGCCGCCGCTGCCGTCGCTCATTGCGACTCACCACACCGATCATAGAGCACCTCACCCGGCCTTGGCTCCACCGGCAGCGCCACCGGCCAGCTTCCCTTCCTTGCGCCGGATCTGCTCATCTTTGTAGCGAATCCCTGTGCCCTTGTATGGCTCAGGCTTGCGCAGACTCCGGATCTCCGCCGCGACTTGTCCGACTAACTGTTTGTCCGGACTGGTGAGGATGATCTCCGTTTGATCCTTCACTTCAGCCTTGACGGTATCCGGGAGCTTATAGACCACCGGGTCGTGAAAGCCGATCTCCAAGATCAGATCTTTCCCTTGGAGCTTGGCACGATAGCCCAGCCCCACCAACTGCAAGACCTTCGTATACGGCTGCTGCACCCCGGTGATCATATTGGCCAGCAAGGCGCGATAGAGCCCGTGCCGCGCCTTGAATTCTTTCTCATCGCCCTTGCGCGTGACGACAAGAGCACCATCGCGCATCTGCACGCTCACATACTCGGGCTCATAGCGCTGCACGAGCTTGCCCGCCTTGCCCTCGACAATCACCCGATCGGCTTCAATCGTCACCTTGACGTCCTTAGGGACCACAATGGGTTGCTTTCCAATTCTGGACATAGTTTACCACACCTTGCACAGTAGTTCTCCACCGACGCGCTTCTGACGCGCCTGCTTGCCGGTCATGATCCCCTGAGGGGTGCTCAAGATAGCTATCCCTAAGCCGTTGCGCACCCGGGGGATCTCATTTACCCCGACATAGACGCGCCGTCCCGGCTTGGAGACCCGCTCGAGGTTCTCAATGACCGGGTCCTTGCCGCGCTTCCCTTTGTACTTCATAATAATGACTAAATCGCGCTTCTTGTCGCCTTCAACCCGATAGTCCTCAATGAAGCCCTCTTCTTTTAAGATCCGGGCGATCTCCGCTTTGATATTCGAGTGCGGCACGCGCACCTCGCGCAGCGCCCGCGCATTGGCATTGCGAATGGCCGTGAGCATATCAGCGATCGTATCCATAAGAGTTCCCTCACCAGGTGGCCTTGCGCACCCCGGGCAGCTCGCCGCGATGCGCCTTGGCACGGAAACACAAACGACACAACCCAAAATCCCGAATAAATCCGCGGCGTCGCCCACAGATGCTGCATCGATTATAGCGGCGCGCCGAGAACTTGGCGGGCCGGGCCTGCTTCGCTCTCCATGCCGTCTTCCCCATTTGCGAATACTCCTCCTTTAATCTCGAAAAGGCATCCCTAATGCCTTGAGCAGATAGTATCCTTCACGGTCGGTCTTCGCCGTCGTCACGATGCAGATATCCATGCCCTGCACCTTGGCGATCTGATCATATTTAATCTCCGGGAAGACCAATTGATCGCTCAAGCCGAGCGAAAAGTTCCCACGACCATCGAACGAGTCCGCGCTCACCCCGCGGAAGTCCCTGATCGCAGGGAGCACGACCCTGACAAGCTTCTCAAAGAACGCATAGGCACGCTTCCCGCGCAGCGTCACCATACATCCCACGGGATCGCCCTTGGTGATCCCAAAGTCCGAGATGCTCCTCTTTGCTCGTGTCACCACAGGGCGCTGCCCGGTGATCATCATCAAATCGCGCACGCACCCCTCAAGCTTCTTGGGGTCATCCTTGGCCTCTTTGATGCCCATGTTAATCACGATCTTCTCAATCTTGGGCACCTGCATAATATTCTTATAATTGAGCTCTTTCATCAATTTGGGCACGATCTCCGTGCGATAGCGTTCATAGAGCATCATAGGGTCACCATTTAATCAAAAGTCTTCTTGCACTGCTTACACTGACGCAATTTCTCGCCGGATTCGGTGATCACAAAGCCGACGCGCGTCGGCCGGTCACACTCGGGGCAGATGAGCAAGACATTGCTTATGTCAATAGGGCCCTCTTGCTGGACGATCCCACCCTCGCGGTGCTTCGCCGAGGGCCGTAGGTGGCGCGTGATCATGCGCACACCCTTGACGATAATTCTACGCTCTTTGGGGAGGACCTGCAAGACCTCGCCCTCCTTGCCCCGGTCGTTTCCCGCAATGACCCGCACGAGATCGCCCTTGCGAATCTTCTGCATCAGAGCACCTCCGGCGCCAAAGACAAGATGCGCACCATGCCCTTCTCGCGCAGCTCACGGGGCACCGGGCCAAAGATACGCGTCCCCAAGGGCTCCCGCGACGCGTTGATCAGCACGACAGCGTTATCGTCGAAGCGAATATAGCTGCCGTCCTTGCGCCGATAGGGCTGGCGCGTGCGTACGATCACGCCCCTCACGACAGCCCCCTTGTCGATTTCACTTGTGGGGATGCGCTTCTGCACCGACGCCACCACGATATCCCCGATCTTGCCCCACGCCCCACTAGGCTGCCCTAAGACATTAATGACCCGGACTTCCTTGACACCCGAATTATCTGCGACTTTCAAGATGCTCCGGACTTGGATCATTCGCTATCGCCTCCCACTTAGCGTTGGCCGAGGCGGGCGCGCTCTATGACTTCTACCAAGCGCCACCGCTTCAGCCGCGACAGCGGCCGCGATTCCACAATGCGCACTAAGTCGCCTTCATGGGCTTGCTCATGCTCGTCGTGAGCGTAAAATTTCTTGCGCTTGATATAGTATTTCTTATATAACGGGTGCTGCTCCAGCGTCTCTACCAAGACCGTAATAGTCTTGGCCATCTTGTCGCTCACGACACGACCGATCTTCTCTCGTTTTGGCATAGTCTCTGCCCTCACTTTGCTCGCTCTTTTTGCAGTTGACGTTCTCGCAGGATCGTCTTCACCCGGGCAATCTGACGCTTGAGTTGCCCGATCAACGCCGTGTTATCTTGCTGTCCTGTGGCCACGGCAAAGCGCACGTTAAAGAGCTGGCGCTTGAGCTCGCGCTCCTTCTGCTTGAGCTCTTCATCAGTCAGTTCCCGAAGCTTCTCTGGCTTCTCCATAGTCTAGCGCTCCCCACCGAGCTTGAGACGCTCCCGCAGGCGCGTCTTTATAGGCAATTTGTGATCGACCAACCGCCAAATCTCTTCAGCTTTGGCACGATCTACGCCGCTGATCTCAAAGAGAATCCGCCCCGGCAAGACGACAGCACACCAGCCCACAGGATCACCCTTCCCCTTGCCCATGCGCGTCTCCGCGGGCTTCTTGGTGATGGGCTTGTCGGGGAAGATCCGCACCCAGATCTTCGAGTTCTTCTCGAGCTCGCGCACCATGA
>CAZODX010000160.1:0-3713 GCA_964578715.1 uncultured Thermotogae bacterium
ATAGTGTCGCTACTCTCTCATTGAGGGGGTGTTTGCGCGGCTTTGCGGAGTCTGTCCATGATCGCCCGACCTAATCCACGCTCTTCGACTCTCTCCACAACGATCACCTCGACCCCGTGGGCGTCCAGCTCGCGCAGCGCCGCAAAGAGCCGCCGCGCGTATTCAGACAAATCCAAGGGCATCTGAATCACCCTCAGAGAGTCCGCAGCAGTCCACAGACGGCTCTCTCTGATCATCACCCCGACCCGCCGCCCACTGCGAAGCACATCACCTACGATCTGCTCCAGTTCTGCCGGTTCAGCAAGAATGAGCTTGGCTTGTGGGGCATAATGCCGCCAGCGCGTCCCCGGCGAGCGCTTGGCTGCTTCTGACAGAGCAGAGCCAAGCAGGCGCACCTCACCCAAGATCTCTTGAAGCGCTTCAAGGGTCACCCCGCCAGGACGCAAGATCATCGGGGGGTCTTGGGTCAGATCGAGCACTGTGGACTCGACGCCGATGGGCGTAGGGCCGCCGTCCAAGATCAGATCGATGCGTCCGTCGAGGTCTTCTCGGACATGCTGAGCTGTTGTGGGGCTAGGGCGCCCGAATCTATTGGCGCTGGGCGCAGCGATAGGGCGCTCGCTGAGCTCGACGAGTCTTCGTGCGATCGGGTGCGCGGGCGCGCGCACGGCAACAGTATCTAATCCCCCAGTAGTCACGGAAGGGACCCTGTCGGTCTTAGGCAAGACAAGTGTCAAGGGGCCGGGCCAGAACTTCTTTACTAAATCCCAGGCTCTTTGGGGAATATGCCGAGCCAAGAGCTCCAGCTGGTGTACGTGGGCGATGTGGACGATCAAGGGGTCATCGAAGGGGCGTTCTTTGGCGATGAAGATCTTTCGGACGGCGTCTGCGTTGAGGGCGTCAGCTCCTAAGCCGTAGACGGTCTCGGTAGGGAAAGCGACTAATCCCCCAGAGCGAATAATCTGAGCAGCGTGCTCGATAGCAGTCTCGTCAGCGCGGAGAATTTCAGTACGCACGCGCTCATTATAATCGAGCGTCAGCGCACCTTCACCTGGCCGTCACCGAAACTGAGCCCCGTGATCTCCGTGTTCGTATCTCCTCCGATGACAATAGGTGTCTGGGCGCTGGCAGCCCATTTCAGCGCTACAATCTCCCCTGGCGCTCCTGAAACTGATAGAGTTACTCGCGCGACGGCTCCGGAGCTGATTCCTCCAGGGCTGGGCTTAACGAGAGCGAAGCGCAGCTCACCCACAGTGTTATCTATCGTGAGCGCCTTGACGATGAAGCCGTCCAAGCCCGTTAGCGATTGCACCGTCACTCTCCCAGGGGAATAAGTAATCCGCCCTTGGAGCGAGGCCACGCCGCCTTGGGCGGTCACATTCTGCACAACGATATCGAGAGAACGCGTTGCGCCGCTAGGCATGGACGTTGATGTGATGAAGACCGCTGGGCCGGAGGGCGGAGGCAAGCCCGCAAACTCTGTGCAGCTTGTCAGAGCGCCCATCAATCCTACTATCAAGAGTAACAGCGTGATCCTCCTTCGGGATCGCACGAGTAAGAACACCAACATGGGCATAGCAAGAGCAAACCACGGAATCCCCGTGGGCAGCCCGATCCCCTTCTTCGCAATCGCCGTGGCGTCATCAGAATCTACGTCGCTGTCTTGGTCTACGTCAGCAGCCAAGAACTGCATCCCCGTGAGCGTGATGATCCCTGCAGCGTGCTGCTGCGCAAGACGCGCGTCGATCACATTGATCTTCCCGTCACCGTTCACATCTCCAAGGGTCGCCAGGATCACGCGCACAGCGTCCGTCTCAGTCGCTGAGCCCACAGTCGCCGTAGTGTCGGTGACCGCCACAGAGAGATCATAGGCCCCATGAGCGAAGGGGCTGGGAAGCGTACAGTTTTGTGTGTTCACGCCGACGCTGACGGCTCCGCCGCCGCAGCTTGTCCCGTTCACCTTGATCTGTGAGGTGCCCGCTTCGTCGCTGGTGAAGCTGACCGAGAAGCTCTCGCCCTGGCGCACATATATCGGTACTGCTGCCGTGGGGCTGGTGATCGCGACATAGGGCGGCTTATGGGCTTTAGGTGTCCCGTTGATAGGATGGCCTTGGGCGTCCACGCCGTTACGATAGACTCTATTATTAGTAGCCCAATTCGCATCGGAGTCTGGAGCGAGCACGTCTAGACGCTCCATGGTCGCTCGTGGTGACTCGTCTCCGGCGGGCCAGGGGCCACCGTCGCCATTAGCTGTGTCTATGACGTTCCCCGACGGGTCCTTCAAGAAGAGGGCTTCGCCGGAGTTGGAGAGGGTACCGGTGTAGATCTGATCTGCAGGAATATCGCTCACCGTGCTATCGTCGGTGCGCTCCAGCAAGAAAAACCCATGCGCAGGGATAGTGCCAGAGAGCGCAATTGAGGGCACACCGTCCGCTGCTTCTAGGCGCCACCATGACAGATCAATCGTGTGATCGGTATTGTTATACAGCTCGATCCATTCATCATTGGCGCTCGCTTCTGTGCCCATCCAGGCGATCTCGCTGATGACGACATCGCGAGCGTTGAAAGACACGCGCTGGCGTGGCGCCTTCGGCGTGCCATTTATGGGGGTATTAGTCGCGTCAAGCCCATTGCGATGAACACCATCGTTGGTATCCCAATTGGCGTCGGAATCGAGAGCTGTAGGATCAATGCGCTCCATGGTTGCTCTTGGTGAAGCAGTTCCTGCGGGCCATGCGCCGCCGTCACCGTTGGCACTGTCAATGATATTCCCAAAAGGGTCTTTTAAGAAGAGCCTCTCCCCGCTATTGCTCAATGCCCAGCTGGACCCATCATTGCCGTAGATCAGATCAGCAGGGATATCACTGACAGTGTTATCATCCGTTCTCTCAAGCAGAAAGAACCCACGAGCAGGGATGATGCCAGAGAGCACAAGAGTGGGCGTGCCGTCTTGAGCTTCGAGCTTCCAGCCCGTTAGGTCTATATCATGATCGGTATTGTTATACAGCTCGATCCATTCGTCGTTAGCACTCGCTTGCGTCCCCATCCACGCGACTTCACTGATGACGACATCGCGCACTGAAGCTGCACGAGTGACTTCCCCGTAGCCACCAAACCAGACAATAACCCCCACTAAGAGAAGGACTGCAGAGCATCTGCGACAACTCATAGGCCCCTCGAAATTTTTTTAATGTCACTCGAATATAGCATAACGACGATGCGCCAGTCAAGCGGTGCTTATTCGCCCAGCTTTCTCGGCTTGGCGTGGGCAATCAGCACGTGCACCCCGCGCTCCCCAAGACGCTGTTCTATAAGATTCTTGAGCTCCTCTGGAGAAGCTTGTTCCATGTGCACTTCGTCTATAGCGTCGACCCCACACGCCTCGACCAACGCCCGCACTCGCTCCAGCCCCGGAATCGCGTGTGCCCCCGGTGTCATCGCCGAAAATTTATTATAGAGAATGATCACGAGCACATTATGCTTATGCTCCACAGCGTTCAACAGCCCTGTGATCCCCGAATGGATAAACCCCGTGTCCCCGATGATCGCCACGCCCTTGCGCCCAGATAGCCCCATCCCTGCCGCCGTCGCAATCGACGTCCCCAACGCATACGCTGTGTCAATTATTTGCGGCGGGAAATACCCGTGCAGAATCGAACAGCCCACATCACCCGCGACAAGATAGCCCTCCGGCAGGACTTCGTCTAAGACTT
>CAZODX010000161.1:0-3650 GCA_964578715.1 uncultured Thermotogae bacterium
CTCCCACACCGTCTCTTTGATGACGCTCGACCCACAAGCCACGCTGAGCAGCGCCATCATCTGGGGCTGTAAATCCGTGGGAAACCCCGGATAGGGGCGCGCTTCGACCCGACCCCCGCAGAAACTCCCCGGCCCGTCGCTGACGACGCGCACGCTCTCTACGTGCTCCTGCACAGTAATTCCCAGCTCGTCAAGCTTGCTCAACAGGGCCTCAAGATGGAGCGGCTGACAGCGCCGCACCGTCACATCTCCCCCTGCAATCGCCCCGGCGATGAGAAACGTCCCAGCATTGATGCGATCCGGGATGACCGTGTGTACCGTCCCAGAGAGAGTCCGTGTTCCTTCGATCTGGAGCCGCCCCGGCTCGATCATAATCCCCGCGCCCATCTTAATTAAGAGACGAGCAAGATCGTGCACTTCAGGGTCTTGAGCAGGGTTGCTGATGACCGTCCGCCCGGGGATGAGCGCCGCCGTCATCATGATCTGCTCCGTCGCGCCCACGGAGGGGTAGTCTAAATGAACCTCTGCCGGATGGAGTCTTTCTGCATGAGCGCGCCAGAACCCACTGTGTGATTCGATCTGCGCTCCCAAAGCTCTCAAGCCCTTCAGATGGAGATCAACGGGGCGGACGCCGATAGGGCAGCCCCCGGGCAAGGGCAGCTGACTGGAGCCAAGCCGCGCCATCAGCGGCCCCAACAGCAAAAACGACGCGCGCAGCTTCCGCACCAACGCGTCAGGGGGAGCGCCGGCAAGCTCTCGCGCGGTGCGAATGCTATAGACCCCCGCATCGAGGGCGCGCACGCGCTTGCCCACGCTCTCCAACAGCGCGATCATCGTGCGCACGTCTCCTACGTCGGGGACGTTCTCCAAGATCACTTCGTCGTCGGTGAGCACCGTGGCGGCCAAGAGGGGTAAGGCCGCGTTCTTCGCCCCGTCAACTGTGACTTCTCCAAAGAGCCGTCGTCCTCCGTAGACTGTCAGCTTCATGGTGGTAAGAGCGCCAAGGGGTTGAGCGCCCGGCCGTATTGAAGAATCTCAAAGTGCAGATGCGGGCCGGTCGAGTTCCCCGTGTTGCCCGAGCGGGCAATGCGCTGACCTCCTTCGACAAATTGTCCGCGATAGACTCCAATCTCCGACAGATGCCCGTAGAGCGTGCGATAGCCGTTGCTGTGCTCGAGCACAATATACAGCCCGTAGCCGCTGTGGCGCCCGGCTCTCTGCACCCGACCGGCACAGGCCGCGTAGACGTCTGTGCCTTCGGGGACTTCGACGTCAATGCCCTCATGAAAGTCGGGCTCCCCACTGATGGGATGAATCCGCGGCCCAAAGCCCGAGGAGATCACGCCGCGTACCGGCCATGCAAAGAGACTCTTCCTGCCCCCGGCCATCTGCAGATGCGTAAAGGCCGGCGACGTCGTCGCCCCGGGGATGAAGAACTCCTCCCCAGGGTAGATATACTCGCGATCTTCCAGGCCGTTGGCGCGTACAATCTCAGAGAGCGCGACCCCATAGGTGCGCGCAATATCCGAGAGCGTCTGCCCGCGCTTGACTGTGTGCAAGACCCCGTTTCTGACGACCTTCAAGACCGTCCCCGGCTCAACTTGAGAGAGATCGTCAAGAATATTTGCGTTGCTGCCGACGAGGGCTTCCAAAGAGATGCCAAAGCGAGACGCGATCTGTTCGAGTGTTTCTCCCGGCTGGACTTCGTATTCGACAATATCGGGAGCTGGGGCAAGCAAGAGGGCTTCATCCCACGACGTAGGTCCCCCTTGAGCCCTGAAGCTCTGAGGCGGGCTCTGGTGCGCCCACCATGTCCACAGGAGCACCCCCATCCCGCCCCAGATCGCTAACGCTTTTACAGCCCTACTCATTGCGCATGAGCTCCAGGAACTGCTCGTTGTTCTTCGTCTGCTCCATTCGCGAGAGAATCCATTCGAGGGCTTTCTGTTTGTCGTTCATGTCGCTGATCAGTTTGCGCAGCACCCAGACGCGCTTGAGGACCTTCTCCGGGAGCAAGAGCTCTTCTTTGCGGGTGCCCGAGGCCTCCAGATCGATCGCGGGGAAGATGCGCTTGTTCGCCAAGTTTCTATCGAGCACCAATTCCATGTTACCGGTGCCCTTGAATTCTTCAAAGACCACCTGGTCGAGCCGGGAGCCTGTGTCGATGAGCGCCGTCCCGATAATAGTGAGACTGCCCCCGTCTTTGATGTTGCGCGCTGCGCCAAAGAATTCTTTGGGCTTATAGAGCGCCGTGGGGTCCATACCGCCGGAGAGGAGCTTGCCGCTGGGAGCAATCGCTAAGTTATACGCGCGCGCCAGCCGCGTGATCGAGTCTATTAAGATCACGACATCGCGCCCCATCTCGACTAAGCGCTTGGCCTTGGCGATCACTAATTCCGAGATGCGGCAATGGATCTCGGGCTTCTGGTCAAACGTCGCGGCCACGACCTCGCCCATCGTGATAGACTCCCGAAAATCCGTGACTTCCTCGGGGCGCTCGTCGACCAATAAGACTATGAGATAGACTTCAGGGTGATTCGCTGCGATCCCATGCGCGATATGCTTCAATAGAGTCGTCTTGCCGGCCTTGGGCGGCGAGACGATCAAGCCGCGCTGGCCCTTGCCAATGGGGGCAAACAAATCTATAATCCGAGTCGAGAACTCGTTGCTGTCGTGCTCGAGCTTGAGCTGCTCTCTGGGGTGATAGGGGATGAGATCTTCGAACGCTTGGCGGTTGCGGACGACCTCCGGATCCTCAAAGTTAATCGCTTCGATCTTCAGCAGCGCGAAGTACTTCTCTTCTTCTTTAGGGGGGCGGACGACGCCGCTGACGATATCCCCGTCTTTGAGCCCAAAGCGCTTGATCTGCGAGGGGGAGACGTAGATATCATGCGACCCTGGCAGGCACGAGCTGTCGCGCAAGAATCCATAGCCATCGGGGAGGATCTCCAGCACCCCGTCTTTGAAATGCAGTCCCTGCTGCTCCGCCTGGGCCTTCAAAATCGCAAAGACGAGATCTTCTTTCTTGATGCGGCCGCGCCCATTGATGCCGAATCGCTCGGCTAACGCGCGCAGCTCCGACATGTCCTTGGCCTTCAGTTCTGTAATATCGAGTAATTCACCCATGGGTTTCTCTTCCCTCTTCTCCTCTCTCTCTACCTCGGCCATAGGGGTGGCAGGCACCTCCTGACAGGGGAACTCCTGTGTGCACTACTTCTGACATCTGGGCAGCATCGGGCCTCCCTTCTTTATGGGAAGGAGGAGTTACCTTGACGAGCTGTCACAGAGCAGAAGAGAGAGTAGCACATTATGGATTTGGTAAATTATATTATAGCACGCGCCATCTCACCTGGCAAGTCCCGTTTCTACTAGTGCCTCGTAGAGAGGGAAGCGCTCACAGAGCTGGCGGACCCGCTGGCGCGCTCTCGTTTGCGCCTCTGCGGAGCGCTCCCGCAGCACCTGGGCAATGATCTCGGCAATCTCAGCCATCTCTGCCGGCCCCATCCCCCGCGTGGTCACCGCTGGGGTGCCCAGGCGAATCCCACTGGTCACTGTAGGCTTTTGGGGATCGAAGGGGATGGCGTTCTTGTTAACCGTCACCCCGACGTCCTCAAGGAGCCGTTCGGCTTGGGCCCCGGTCAGCCCCTGCC
>CAZODX010000162.1:0-3646 GCA_964578715.1 uncultured Thermotogae bacterium
TCGCTGCGATCACCATGGCCACCGGCGCGGCGCTCGCGGGGGCACGGGCGGCCACAAGCACCTCCGGGCCGGGGTTCTCGCTCATGGTGGAAGCGCTCGGCTGGGCGGGCATCAATGAAGTCCCGGTTGTGATTACGCTCTATCAGCGGGGCAGCCCCAGCACCGGGCTCCCTACCCGCCATGAGCAAGGCGACTTAAGATTTGTGCTCCATGCCGGCCACGGCGAGTTCCCTCGAATCGTTCTGGCTTCGGGAGATCTGGAAGAATGCTTTTACGATGAGATCAAGGCGTTTAACTACGCGGAAAAGTATCAAGTGCCCGTCATTCATTTATTAGATAAATCTCTGGCGAGCAGTAGCCAGACGTGCCCCGTCTTCGATCCCGGCAAAGAGCGCATCGAGCGAGGGATGCTCATCGAGGGCGCAGCGGGCGCGGACTATAAACGCTTCGCGTACACCGAGACGGGGATCTCGCCCCGCACGGTGCTGGGAATTCCGGGCGGGATCTTTTGGAACACGGGTGATGAGCATGACGAGTGGGGACATATCACCGAAGACCCCATCGAGCGCATCCAGATGATGGACAAGCGCGCCAAGAAATTAGCAATCGCTGCCCAAGAGATCCCGCTCTCAGAAAAGATCAATATCTTTGGCGAGCCGGACGCAGAGATAGTAGTGCTGAGCTGGGGATCGCCCAAGGGCGCGATCGTAGATGCTCTAGAAGCGCTGTGGGCTGAGGGGGCTTCGGTCTGCTTTGTGCAGTGTCGGCTGCTGTGGCCCCTGCCCAGCGACGATCTCAAAAAACTCTTAGAAAAAGCGAAGCGTCGCGTGTGCATCGAGAACAATTACTCCGGGCAGTTGGCCGGCCTAGTACGCCAACACACCGGAATCGCGATGGATCATCTCGTTGTGAAGTTCAACGGACGCCCCATCACGATGGATGAAGTCTATCAGTCTGTGAAAGAGATTCTGTCGGGCAAGGCCCCACAAAGGATGGTGTTGACCCATGGTGCGTAAAGCCCAAGATTTTAAGACCCCGGTGCATAACAATTGGTGCCCCGGCTGCGTGCTGCCGGGCTCCCTCATTCATACCAACCCTGATGTCAAGCCCATCGAGACGATCAAAGCAGGAGATCGCGTGCTCGGCTGGGATGGCCGCTACCATCGCGTGACCGAGGTCTTCAGCCATCGCCATCAGGGACTCATGTACAGAATCCGCGCCAAGTGCTTGGGAGAGACGGTCTTAACTCCCGAACACCCTGTCTTAGTAGCCAAGCGTGACCACCCGAAGCGCCATAACAAGTCTTTTGCGCTGCTGTGGGAGCGAGCTGATCAGATCAAGAAGGGCGACTATCTTGCCTATCCCATTCCGGCGGAGGTCGTCCCCACAGCAGCGCTGCCATTGCCGGAAAAGAAAGCGCAAGATCGGCGCAGCACTCCCTTACCAGAGAGCGTTCCCATCAGCCGTGAATTTCTGCGTCTTGCTGGGTATTATCTCGCCGAAGGGTGGATAGACCATCGCTCTGCCGAGAAAGATCACCTTGAGGTATCTCTCTGCTTCACTTTTCATAGAAGAGAGAAGGCGTTCGTTCGGGACATAGAGACGATTGTCTCCAAGCTCTTTGGACTACGCGTCTCTGTGGTCGAAAGACCCACAAAGAACTCTATAGAGCTTTTCGTGCACTCGGCGCGCCTGGCACGGGCGTTCAAGGAATGGTTCGGTGACGGCGCAGCAAACAAGAAGATTCCCCATGAACTGATGCTCTTGCCCCCGGAGCAGCAGCGTGAGCTCCTGAAAGGGCTGTGGCGCGGCGACGGCTGGGTGCACCCCACCCAAGCCCGGGCGTGCTATAAGACCATATCTAAGACGTTACGGGAGCAGCTCAAACTCTTGCTCTTGCGCCAGGGGATTGTGCCATCGGTCTACACGACCCCAGCTCGCCCAGGCCATCAAGAAGCCTACAGCATCTTTATCACCGGTAAGCGCGATATTGAGCGCCTCGCTTCGATCGTGGGATCGAAATGCTCGAGATTACCAGCGGGCAAGCCGCCCTCGACGATCATCGGACAGAACTTCGTCATGGTGCCCGTAGCTGAGATTGAGACCTTCGAGTACGACGGGCTGGTGTGGAACCTCGAAGTCGAAGAGGTACACAGCTACGTCAGCGAGTGCGCCACGCTCCATAACTGCGGGGATTTTGGGATTTTGAACGCCGTGCAGATGGCGCTGGCCGAGCTTGATCTGGAGCCTCATCGTGTCGCGGTCTTTTCGGGGATCGGCTGCTCGGGCAAGACCCCGCATTATATTAATACTTACGGAATCCACACGCTCCACGGGCGCGTCTTGCCCTACGCCACCGGGGCGAAGCTCGCTAACCCCAATTTGACAGTCATTGCCGTCGGCGGCGATGGCGACGGGCTAGGCATCGGTGCGGGGCACTTCGTCAACGCCGGGCGCCGCAACGTCGATATTACGTATATCTTGCATAACAACGGCGTCTACGGGCTGACCAAAGGCCAAGCCTCTCCCACGCTCAAGCTCGGGATGCAAACGAAGTCGCTTCCCCAGCCCAATATCAATCAAGGGGTCAACCCGCTCTTCTTGGCGCTCGCCGCAGGCTACACGTTCATCGCGCGCAGCTATGCGTATGACATCAAGCACTTGGTGAGTATTATCAAGCAAGCCATCGCCCACAACGGCTCGGCGTTCATTGACGTCTTGCAGCCCTGCCCTACGTACAACGACATCAACACCCGCGAATGGTACGGCGGGGAGGACAGAAAAGACCCGCAGACGGGCAGGCCCATCCCGCGCGTCTACAAGCTCGAAGAGCAGGGCTATGACCCGGTAATTATGCCGGGGATGAGCGATGACGAGATCAGGGAGAAACTGAATAGATTCATCGAGAAAGCTCTGGAGTGGGGCGACCGCATCCCCATCGGGGTCCTGCTCAAGAACGAGACGGTGCCGCCGTATGAAGAGCGCATAGTGCAGAGAATCCCGTTCTATCGCGAGACGCCCCCAGCTAAACAAACTATCGTCGACGGCCAAGGACGACCGACGATTGATCTGACAAGATTTTTAGAAGAGCTGAAGGTCACCTAAATCAGAAGCGCTTCTCAAAGAGCACTACCCTGTACGTCGGCGCAAACTCTTCACTTTGGAGCACCGTCGCGCCGATGTTGTACCCAATCGTTGCGCCCAGCGCGGCCATCGTCACAGGGTTCACAACGAGAGAAAAGTCTGTGGGCTCGATCACCCAATTGCCGGCGACGGCTATTCCGACTAAAGTCCCTACGATGCTCCCCGCAAATGCGAGCAGCAGATTGCCCTGCACCCCTACGAGCGCCCCGGCAAGAGCAACCCCCAGAAAGGTCGCCCCTGGAGGAATCCCCAGGTTCGGCCCAATGATCAGCGAGATAAGCGTAGTCCCTAGCTCACAAGCACGGCGCTCCGGTTGGGCTGGGGGACACGGCTGTATAAACGAGAGCGTCCAGTAGGTAGCATAGAAGCCCAGCCCACCCCCGACAATCGCCCCTTGCACCCCGAAGAGAAATTCGAGAAAGATATAATCTATGGGCTGCACCGGGCGCTCCGGGGCCGCGCCAAGCTCCGCCGTGATGGACCAGAGACCCAGCAGCAGCAC
>CAZODX010000163.1:0-3635 GCA_964578715.1 uncultured Thermotogae bacterium
GTCGTCGTTGCAATCCCCGGCCGACCGTGTGATATAATAAACGAAAGCTTTGCTAAGGAGGGAGACCGATGAAGCGAAGTATTATTTCGGTCTTACTGATCTTCACGTTCATATTCGCACAAGAAGCTCTCGCGCAGAAGCCCCGCGGGCTGCTGCTCTCGACGGAGTACCCGGCACAGTCGGTGCAAGCAGGCGAGACCGTCATCATTTCATTGAGATTAGCGAATCGCGGGCTGGCCCCGCAGATCGTGCGCGTCCGACTCAGAGAAGTCGCCGAGGGCTGGAAGGCTTCTCTTACTGGGGGAGGCCACCCCGTCCAGGCCGTCTACGTCGATACCGACGACTCCGTCTCGCTCAGCTTAAAATTAGAACCCCCAGCGGGCGTCACGGCGGGCACCTATCGCTTCGTTGTGCTCGCCCAGGGCCAGGGAGCCCAGAGCGAGCTGCCCATTGAGCTGACCGTCGAAGCGCAGCTGCCCCCAAGGTTCGAATTCGAGACAGAGCTTCCCACGCGACGCGGCTCCCCTTCCACGACCTTTCGCTACTCGGCAACGCTCACCAACAAGGGCGAGCAAGAGACGACCGTCAACTTAGAAGCCGACGCCCCCGAGGGCTTTCAAGTGACGTTCAAGCTGCGCTTCGGCAGCGAGGAAGTCACGAGCTTCCCCATCAAAGCGGGCGAGTCCAAGAGTTTAGATATTGAAGTACGCCCGCCCAAGCAAGCCCAAGCTGGCGAGTACCCCATCACGGTGCGCGCTCTTGGCGGCCAAGCCCAAGCTGCCCTCGCCTTGAAGGTCGTCATCACCGGGCAAGCTGATCTTAACGTGACGACCCCCGACGGACGACTATCGGCGCAGGCGACCGCCGGGCAAGAGAATAGTCTCAAACTCAAAATCGAGAACCGCGGCAGCGCCCCCGCCCGCGACGTCGAGCTCAGTTCGTTCCCTCCGGTGGGCTGGACCGTGGAGTTCGAGCCTAAAACTATCCCCGAGATCGCCCCGGATAACTTCGCCGAAGTGACGGCCAAGATCAAGCCGTCCGACAAAACAGTCGCCGGAGACTATATGGTCTCGATCACGGCGCGCAGCGAGGGCGTCTCCGATTCGGCAGAGTTTCGCATCACCGTCGTGACGTCGACGCTGTGGGGCATCGTGGGGATTGGGATTATCGTGATCGCGCTTGGAGCAGTGGGCTGGGCTGTGTCGCGCTTTGGCCGCAGATAAACTATGAACGACATTGTCATCGAGACCCAAGACCTCACGAAACGCTACGGCGACGTTATCGCTGTAGACCATCTCAACTTAAAAATTCACGTCGGGGAAATCTTCGGCGTGCTGGGGCCCAACGGCTCCGGCAAGACGACAACGATCTTGATGCTGCTGGGGCTGACTGAGCCCAGCGAGGGCTGGGCGCGCGTGCTCGGCTTCGACCCCATGCGCCAGCCTTTGGAAGTCAAGTCGCGCGTGGGGTATCTGCCCGATCAGGTCGGCTTCTACGACGATCTGACCGCGCGCGAGAACCTCGCGTACACGGCGAAACTGAACGGCCTCGCGCGCCCAGTCGCCCAGCGAAGAATTCATGACGCACTGGAGCGCATGGGGCTGATAGACGTCGCCGATCGTCGCGTAGGGACGTTCTCGCGCGGGATGCGCCAGCGACTTGGCGTCGCCGAGATTCTCTTAAAGCACCCCCAAGTGATCATCTTAGACGAGCCGACGCTGGGGCTCGATCCCGAAGCCGCTCACGAGTTCTTACAGATCATCCGCGCGTTCAAAGAAGAGAAGATCACGGTGCTGTTGTCGTCGCACTTATTACACCAAGTGCAAGCTGTCTGTGATCGTGTCGGGCTCTTCTATCAAGGGCGGATGGTCCTTGAAGGCACGGTCGCCGAGCTGGCGCGCCACGTGCTGGGCGGCGCCTATCGCGTGCACATCCGAGCGGTTGGGCCGGATCTGACGCAAGTTTTTCAAAAGATCTCCGGGGCGGTGAGCGCGCAGCAGCTCGACAGCGATCTGTACAGAATCGAAGCGCAAGAAGACATCCGCGCCGAGGTCGCGCGCGTGGCCGTGCAAGCAGGGGCGCGAGTGCTCTCGCTGGGGCTAGAAGAACCGAGCTTGGACGAAGTCTACCAACGCTACTTCCAGGGGGTGACGACGCATGAAACCCAATCGTGAAGGGTCTCCGTGGCGCGGGTTGTGGGTCGTCGTGGCCAAGGAGATGGCCGATCACTTGACGAGCGTGCGCATGGGGATCTTAGAAGCGATCGTGCTTCTGACTGCCGCGGGGACGCTGTATATGGCTCTGCAAAATTTGCCATCCGGTTCGGATCAGTTTCTCTTTTTGAGATTATTTACGACCTCGCAAGACCCCTTGCCGGCGTTCGTGGGCTTTTTGGGGTTTTTAGTGCCCCTCATTGCGATCGCGTTGGGGTTTGACGCGATCAACGGGGAGTTCAATAGAAGGACGCTCTCGCGGGTCTTGGCGCAGCCCATCTATCGTGATGCGCTCTTGCTGGGCAAATTTTTAGGTGGGCTGTTTACGCTGGCGCTGGTGCTGACGGCGATCTGGCTGATGATTGTGGGGCTTGGGATCTTTCGCTTGGGGGTGCCGCCCACGGGTGAAGAAGTCGCGCGGGGCTTGCTCTTTCTGCTGGCGACCATCGCGTATGGGGGGATTTGGCTTGGGCTGGCGCTGGTCTTCTCGGTGCGGTTTCGCCAGCCGGCGACGGCGGCGCTCGCGGCTATTAGTGTCTGGCTCTTCTTTACGGTCTTTTGGGGGATGTTGGTGGGGTTGATCGCGCAGGCTCTGGCGCGCGGCGCGTTCAATCAGATACAGTTGGAGCTGTTTTTGGCGCGGCTGTCGCCGAACACGCTCTATACTGAAGCGATTTTAGCGTTTTTGAATCCGGCGGTGCGGGCGTTTGGGCCGCTGGTGCCGTTGCAGCTCATTCAGCTCCAGTGGGCGGTGCCGACGCCGCTGCCGCTCAGTCAAAGTTTATTATTAGTCTGGCCGCAGCTGACGGGGCTGATCGCGGGGACGATCGTGCTCTTTGCCATCGGGTACGTGATCTTTCAGCGACAAGAGATCCGAGCGTGATAGAAAACATGGCAAGGGGGCAGCTGCACCCAATCACGGCTAATCCGCATTTAGTCGAGCTTGCTCACATCATTAAAATCGCGCCTGAGATCGTTATATCTGCTGTCTACCTCTTGGGATTTTTCAAACGCGTTTTGGATATGCTTTCTCAGTGTCTGCCATTCAGCGTAAACATTCTCGAAATCCCGCCTGAGCGCCTCTAGATGCTTCTTGACTTTCTCGGCATTCTTAGATAGACGCTCTGCCTGCAGAATGACTCTAATGAGCTCTAACACGTAAGCAAAGAGCAGTGGGCCAACAACGTAAACCCCTTGACGAGCATACTCTCGTAAGGTTTGATGCTCTTCTTTGATTAAGTGATACATCACAGCTTCAGAAGGGATATAGGCTAGAGCAAAGGGCATCGTACCTTGCGAGGGAGCAATATAATCATGTGCGATTTTCTCGAGATGGCCTTTCACACGATCACGGAAGTGCTTCTGCTTGCGCTTCTTTTCACTTTCGTCTTCACAGGTTAAGTATCTCTTAAAATCCTCCAA
>CAZODX010000164.1:0-3621 GCA_964578715.1 uncultured Thermotogae bacterium
AAGAAGCGATCAGAGTCGCGCGGGAGAAGGGCATCAAGATGCCACGACTCAATCCATAGGAGGAGCTTATGCCTGAAGGCAAGAGCGTTGGCGGCTTTCTGCGCCCCTGGCAAGTCTCGCAGTATCTGGGCATTCCCATAGATAAAGTCTACGAGATGATGGAGTCCGGAGAGCTGCCTGCGGAAAAGATCGAAGGGCGCTGGCGGGTCGATCTCGCCAAGTTAGAACGATGGCTCGACGAGGACGTCTCGCCCCAAGATATAGAGAAGCTCGCGCAACGGCTCAATGTTCCTCAAGAGAAAGTCAAGGAGTTCTTCAAGAAGACACAAGCGTCTTAAGCTCTCAGCAGATCAAGCCGCTCGAGCGATTGTGCAAGCGTGAAAGGGGGTCGAGAAGGAGTCTTGGATCTCTAAGCTAGCCGTGCGCCTCAGATAACCCTGTATCAATCTCTCGCTCGATTGTCGGCCCAGCCGGACCTTCCGCCTAGCTAATCTATCATGGGAGCGGTTGCGCCAGACTGTCGCAGGAAATCTCGCGTGCCTTGAGCGCATCTTGCATTGGAACGTCGCCATAATCCCTTCTTTTCTCGCATCACTTCTGATTTGGTTCCGCTGGCGTCTCATCCGGCCAACTGCTTCCTGTGAGACAAGTTCTTCACCCCGGACTTCGCGCGCATCGGCGCATTCATCCGAGAGCACGATATACTTATCAGCATGCATCCAGGGCAGTACACGCTGCTCAACTCCCATCGACCTGAGGTCGTGGCCGCAGCTCGCAGAGACCTGGACTACCACACGTGCGTTCTCGAATTGCTTGGGCTCGATCAAACAGCAAAGATCCAAATTCACATCGGAGAGCTCTACGGAGACAAGCGAGCTGCGCTTCAGCGCTTTATAGAGAGAGATCTCCCCCGCTACGCTGAGCTGCGCAACGACCCACGCCATGACGCCACGTCGGGCTTGAGCCCGTATTTGCACTTCGGTCAGATCTCCCCAGTCGAGATCGCCTGGGAGGTCTCCCGCGTCAGCGATCCCCAGCGCGCATGCCTTCTTGGAAGAGTTGATCGTCCGCCGAAAGCTGGCGATCAATTTCTTCTGGTATACTCCAGATTACGGATACGTGGGCAGGGCTTCCCCGCTGGGCCCAGGAGAAGCTCCAGGCCCATGCGGCTGACCCACGCCAGCTCTCTACTCTCTCGAAGCATTGGAGTCAGCGCAAACAGACGATCCCATCTGGAATGCTGCCCAGTCGGCCCTGCGGCGTACAGGTCGACTCCACAACTATCTCCGAATGTATTGGGGCAAGCGCCTGCTCATCTGGACAGAGCGCCCTATATTCGGCAAAGTGCGCTCCATGACCCCCGAGGGCTTCACAAGAAAATATGGTATGATAGAGAGCTGAGCACAGGTGTAACCTGGGAGGTCACTCATGGTCAAACCGCGAATCGTCGTAAGCAAATGCTTGGGACTGGCGCACTGCCGCTATGATGGGAGCATCATTCCTGATCCGATTGTGGCTGCCCTGCGCGAGTGGGTAGAGTTGATCCCTGTCTGTCCGGAGCTGGAGTTGGGCTTGGGCGCACCTCGGCCTCCGGTGCGCTTGGTGCGCGTTGGAAGAGAGACCCGGCTGGTACAGCCGGCCACCGGCTGCGATCTCACAGAAGCTATGAGGAACTTTTCACAGTCGTTTCTGGACTCGCTTCCCCCAGTAGACGGCTTCATTCTCAAGAACCGCTCCCCGTCTTGTGGGATCAAGGACGCCAAGATCTACGCCGGGCCAGAAAACGCTCCTTCTGTAGGGATCGGCCCGGGGCTCTTCGGCGGCGCGGTGCGCGCGCGTTTCCCCGATCTCCCCGTGGAGGAC
This sequence comes from uncultured Thermotogae bacterium, assembly GCA_964578715.1. Classification (GTDB taxonomy): domain Bacteria; phylum Bipolaricaulota; class Bipolaricaulia; order RBG-16-55-9; family DRXL01; genus JANXCC01. The sequence goes on from CAZODX010000164.1 coordinate 1,864, forward strand.
GAGGGTCGCCTAACCAATAAAGCCATTCGCGAGCACTTCTTCACAGCGGTCTTTTCCTTGGCTCGACTGCGGGAAGCCGCAAGCTCCGGTGAGATGAGAGGGCTTGTGGAATTTCACACTAAGCACAAGTTCCTCCTGATGGCTTACAATCAAGCGCGTCTGAGGGAGCTTGGCCGGATCGTCGCGAATTCACACAAATACTCTTTCTCTCACGTGCTCGCCGAGTATGCCTCAAGATTCCGGGCAGCAGTTGTTCGTCCTCCGCGACGCCCAGCTGTAGTCAACGCCCTCATGCATGCTTTAGGGTACTTCTCCGACCACCTCACCCCAGCTGAGAAGGGATATTTTCTCGATCTGCTGACCGCGTATCGGGAGGGACGGCAACCTCTGAGTACTTTAGTGGGGGTCCTTCGAGCCTGGATGCTGCGCTTTGAAGAGCCCTATCTCTCTGCGCAGATCTTCTTCTCGCCGTTCCCCGAGGCACTGGTCTCCCTCAGCGACTCGGGCGGAGGAGAGACCTGAGTCCACCTCAAACTTCGATCAACTTCTTCTTGGGTGCCTGCGTGAGCACACGACACTCTTTCTCTTCGATAACAGCGACGTCTTCGATGCGCACCCCGCCCCACCCCGGCAGATAGATCCCGGGCTCAATCGTCACGACGTTGCCCGCTTGCAGTCTGTCTTTGCCCAACGGCGAGAGCCGTGGTCCCTCGTGCACGTCCAGCCCCAAGCCGTGCCCCGTGCCGTGCCCGAAGTTCTTCTTATACCCGGCTTTGGCGATCGTCTCGCGCGCGGGCGCGTCGGCTTGCTTGCTCGTCAGCCCCGCCCGTAAATTCTGTATAGCACGCTCTTGAGCTTCCAGAACGATCTTATAGATCTTCTTCTGCTCAGCCGTCGCCCGCCCGACGACGACCGTGCGCGTCAAGTCAGCACAGTAGTGAGCGACTTTGGCCCCCATGTCGAAGAGCACAAAATCGCCCTTCTGCACTTCTCGGTCTTGCGGCTCGTAGTGGGGCATAGCCGTCGTCGCTCCTGTGGCGACGATGCTCTCGAACGCCAAGCCGTCCCCCCCATGAGTACGAATATATTTTTCGATCTCCCAGGCAAGCTCGCGCTCGGTTATGCCCGGCTTCACCTTGCCCAAGATAAACTCAAACGCTTTATCAGTGAGCCGGATGGCGCGCTCAATCGCTGCAATTTCAGAGTCGTCTTTGACGGTGCGCAGGGTCTCGACCAACCCCGCCACGGGCACGAGCTTCGTTCTCTTTAATCTATCGCGCAGTTGGTGAAAGAGCCATGTGCTGGTCGTCGGCCCGTTGATCGCGATGGTCTTCAGTTTGAGACGATTGATCCTTGCCGCGACGGTCGTGACCCGCCCTTTGAGCTCGAGGACCGTATAGTCGGAGACAATCTCTTTGGCACGCGTAATATAGCGCGAGTCGGTCAAGAAGAGCTGTTGGTCTTTTGTGACGATGAGCACCCCAAATGATCCGGAAAAGCCTGTCAGATAATAGAGATTAGATCGATCTGAGCCCTCAACGTTGACGAGACAGAACCCGTCGAGCCGTTTGCGTCGGAGATTATCGCGAAGCCGTTCGAGTCGGATTGTGTAGACATTCATAATGAGACTGATTATATCCAAACACCTCGGCCTCGCCCAGGTCTCCTCACGAGAAGCAGTCCAAAGGCAGCTCATGCAAGGACACTCGTCCTATGCCGTTCAGACAAATCGCCAGAGGCACTTCGACAGGGGTCCTT
>CAZODX010000165.1:0-3614 GCA_964578715.1 uncultured Thermotogae bacterium
CGGGCATGGTGAGGGCGATCACCCCATCGGGGCCGACGCTGATCCTGTTAGGCATGGGCCAACAGCCCGTTACGGTCACGAGAACCGCGCACACACAAAGCCCTGCAAGAACGCACCTGGGCATGACAAAGTCCCCCTTCTTGATCTAGTCTCTAGTCCCTCTCCGCGCTGGGGAGGGGCTAGGGGAGAGGTGATTTATCCCTTTGCGACTCCTCGTAGAGCCGATTCACAAATTCTAAGACGCGTCTTTGATCGAGTTCATCTAAGAGTTCAACTTTCCTGCGAATGCGTTCTGGCAAGCCTGCTTCGGCTTCCTTGGCGACTTTTTCTAAGAGCGCCTTCTGCGCGAGGCGATGCGCCTTCCAGTTGGCATCGCGCTCGACGTAGTTCACCTGCCAGCTGGGCAACTGCTCTAACAGCTCATGGACTTGGCGATGCAGCGGTTCCAGATGGGGCCGCCGAATGCGATAGAGCCCGTTGACTTGATTGGCTAAGAGCTGGCTGTCGGTGAAGAAGATGACGCGCTTGGGTGCGTAGGGGAGTACGGCTTTGATCGCCTCGATGAGGGCTCGATACTCAGCGACGTTGTTGGTTGTGCGCCCGATATATTCAGCGATCTCTTTCACCACGTTTCCTTGGGCGTCGGTGATGACGATGCCAATGGCGGCATCACCGGGGTTGCCCTGGGCCGCGCCGTCTATGTTTACAAAGAGCTTCTCCATAAACTGAAAAACTGTGAACTGGTCACTGTCTAACTGGCTCGTGGGCCCGGCAGGATTCGAACCTGCGACCAACCGGTTATGAGCCGGCCGCTCTGACCCCTGAGCTACGGGCCCTGCTTTATTTACTATACTCAAGAAGGGCTGGCATCGTCAACTTGATGAGGACAGAAGAGAAAGCGGCCCCGGCAGAGCCGAGGCCGCTTTACGCTCCGAACAGTCTCTACGGGCAGGTCTTGATTTGCTCAGGAGCAGGATAGATAAGCAACTCGCCACGGGCGCTGATGTTCAACACCCACAGAGACTTGGCGTCTGCTGTCGTGAGGACCTGCACCTGCGTCGGAGTGATCGGGTCTCCCTCGACGAGAGCCACAATAGGTGTTGTCACGATTTTATCGAGATCGAGGCTCTTATGGATGAAGGAGAGGCTTGCTCTTGGCCCTTCGGCATTGTCCACGCCGGTGTTGGTCACAGCGATCCAGCACTGGCCATCGGTGGCAATCCCGCGCGGCGCGTCGCCGACGGGGATTTCGACGGGTTGTTCATCCTTTATGACGGGCTTCAAGGGATTGAGCAAGAGCGGACTGACGCTATCCCCGGCGCTGTTCACCACATAGGCTTTATCCTCCAACATGGTCATGGCGCGCGGATAGGCGCCTGTATCTACACAGGTGCCCACCTCGATCTTCTCCTCGCCCTTCTTTACTTTTTCGCTGTCGGCATTGATGTTGTTGATCTCGCAGACCTTCCACGTATCGGTGTTGACGACGTACGCTTGATCGCCCTTGGGAGAGAGCATGATATCCGCTGGGCTGGGATAGGTGGGGTTCTCTTCATCGAGGTCGAGCTTGATCGTCGCGATCACTTCGCCTTTGTCTGGAGCATCGTTTTTGTACAAGATGTCCACGACGCTGACGGTGTGCTCGCGCTCGTTCACCGTGAAGGCTCTGGTGCCTTCAGTGTTGACGGCGACGGCTCGCGGGCCGGCCCCCACGGCAACCTTCTTCGCCGCTTTGGCTTCGGTGGGGTTGCCGTCTTTATCAAAAGCTACTTGGGAGATATAGAGCGTGTCGTCGTCATAGCCGGGCACGAACAGGACCTTCTTGGCCTCATTGTATGCTAAGTCTTGGGGATTGATATTCCCGCGGATCTGGACCAGACAGATCTCTCCGGCGACGGGGCAGCCGCGAATCTTCTTGCCGTAAAATTTCGTGACATCGGCTGTGCTGGCGGCAATCAGAAAGACCGAACTATCACGCCCAACGCTGACGGAGACAAAGACAAACTTTCCGTCCGTAGTGAAGAGAAAGCCGTTGACTTTCGACCCCCCAAGGTCAAGCTTGGCTGAGGGCGCCAGCGGTTGTGGTGGTTGCTCCTGTGCGCGTGTGAATGCCCCAGGGAGATCGGAGAACGATACGACACCCAGCGCCATCGCAAGGCCCACTCCTATCACCAAAGCTTTATACCGAATCATCGTCGCGCAACCTCCTTCTTTCTTGTTGTACAGTGTTGCTGCTGTATTCCCCGCGACTCTCGTGTTGAAAAACCGCTCTCCCGACATCACCTCCCTCAGAGGACTCCAACTCTCTCAACACTCTGTGAGGGCACTCTATAAGATTAGCACGAAACGGCAACGGTTGTCAAGCAGCACCGCTCATTGGAAATTTTCGTGGGGAGATGATACAATTTTTCTCGATGATACCAAGATATTGTGCAGGGCTGAAGGTGGCACTCTCTCTTGCTTTGCTGCTCAGCGCAACGGGCGTGAGCGGCCCTATTGTAGCCTTTCGGCCGGCTCAGCACATCCGCAGCGGCTCCGGCACCACCGCCGTTGCCCTCGGCGATCTCAATCGCGACGGCATCAGAGATATTATCGCCTCCACGGTTATCGTGACCAACGAAGAGAAGGGGATCAAGACGCTCAATCTCGCAGTCGCGGTGGGGGGCATGGGCGGCCTCGTGCCCCAGTTGATCGAGTTCAACTCAGTCAAGATAGATGACACCGTGAAAATCCCTCGCGGGAGGGTGCTGGCGCTCGGCGAACTCAACGGGGATGGCTCCCTCGACGCGGTGCTCGCCTATCCCACAGGGGGGAATTTTTGGACGTTTTGGGGGGATAGAGAGAAGACCTTCCGGCCCTCGGCAAGTCGTGATCTCCCGCGCGGCCTGCGCGACGTCAGCGGCGTTGCTGTCGCCGACTTCACCAACGACGGCCGTCTTGATATCGTATGCACGAATTTACAGGGGAGCGTCTTTCTCTTTGTCAACAATGGAACAGAGCAAGTCGATCGGTGGACGATGCGCGAGACGTTTGTCGGCGGGAGCTTGCAGTCTCTTGCCGTGAGTGATCTCAATCGCGACGGCAAGGCAGATATAGTAGTGAGCAGCATCGGGCGGGCTGCGATTCTCCTGGGAGATGGCACAGGGGGATTTACGATTGCGCAGCGGTTGTCGGCAGGGCTGTATTCGGGGGACTCGCCGGCATGGATCGAGATCGCCGATATCAACAATGATACTTTTAGCGACGTGGTGACGGCCAACCCGGAGAGCGACCGGCTGCTTGTCTTTGTGGGAGACGGTGCGGGGAAGCTCGAGGAGCCGCGCGCCTGGGCGACGGGGGCGTTAGACCCGCGCGCGGTGGTCGCGGCCGACTTCAATGGCGACGGCTGGCTCGACCTGGCGGCTACAAACTCGTCGAGCAATCTCGTCACGGTCCATCTCAACGATGGCTTTGGCGGCTTCGGTTCGAGGGTATTGATCGAGCCGCCGCGCGGCAAGCCTGTGCAGCCCAATAGAGCGATCCCGGTTGCGGTCGGCTCGCTGCCCGTCTCGCTCGCCAGCGGAGATCTCGACGGCGACGGCACCGTTGATCTTGTCGTTGCCAACCAGGGGGAT
>CAZODX010000166.1:0-3587 GCA_964578715.1 uncultured Thermotogae bacterium
CGGTGGCGGGCTCTATGGAAGCCCACGCGCAGCTTGTAGCCACCCCAATCTGCTTCGAGTCGATCTTTCCCCAAATTAGTCGAGAGTTTGTCAGAAACGGCGCTCAGGCGCTCTTCATTATCACCAACGACGCATGGTTCAAGGGGTCGAAAGCCCTGGAGCAGCACTTCGCGAAAGCCGTCTTTCGCGCCGTCGAGACCGGGCGATACACGGCGCAAACGGCAAACGGCGGCATCTCTGGAGTGATTGACGCTCAAGGAAGAATTCTCACAGCTACACGCGCCGAACAAGCGCAGATCCTGCAGGAGACGATCCTCCTGCAGGATCACGCGACGCTCTACGTGCAGCTTGGAGATTGGGTCGTCTATCTCGTGGGGGTGCTTCTGGCGGGGGTCAGGTTGATCCCACTGCTCGTCAGTTTTGTCACCGCGCCTGTCGCAAGATTGACTTTGTAGAGCTGATACGTCCCGTCTCTATCGGAGACGAAGGCGATCTCGGTGCCGTTGGGGAGCCAGAAGGGGTCGAACTCAGCTGAAGTCGCTAAATTTGCGGTGCTCGACGATGCAAATGTATTCAAGCTCACAATGCTTGAGCCATCGGCGTTCATCACGAAGATATCTAGAGAACCCGTCTGGTCGGACGTAAAGGCGATCTTCGTGCCATCGGGGGACCAGCTTGGCGGCGACGGAAGACTCGTGATCGGTGAGATCGCCCCATCGTTGAAGCTCGGGCGATTGGTGAGGTTGGTCATCCCCGTGCCGTCGGCGTTGACCTTCCAGATGTCGAGGGCGTGTGGAGCCGTGTTGTTGGTCGTCACGAAGATCAAAAGATTGGGGTTTGTGGGCGACCAGCGCGGGGCGAAGGCGTTCTTGGGGGCGACGGTCGTCAGACGGGACTGATTGGTCCCGTCGGCGTTCATTGTATAAATTTCAAAATTGCCGTCGCGATTTGTAGCAAAAGCGATCTTTGTAGCATCGGGCGACCATGTCGGCTGGATCTCCAAACTGCCCGTTTGTTGAGTGAGATTCGTCTGGAAGGTGCCGTTGGGGAGCATAGTGAAGATATCGAACTGAAATACAGCGGGGTCGGGGTCGACGTCGCGGGCAAAGGCGACGAGTTGGCGCCCGTTAGGAGCTAGAGCTGGCCAAGCATCTATCCCCGTAGTAATTTGAGTAAGCGTCGTGCCGTTGGTGTTTACACGAAAGATCCCGCCGGAAACCCCATCCCAGTGTGTGAGGAAAATCGTCGTCTCCAGCACATTAATAAAGAGCGCAAATGAGCTCTTGAGGCCGGTGCTGTCGGTGACGGTAAGAACGACGGTGTAGAGGCCCGCTGTAGAGAACGTATGCGTCACGGTAACGCCGGTAGCGTCCACAGTGCCGTCGTTATTGAAGTCCCATTCGTACTGGGAGATCGTACCGTCGGGATCGCTCGATCCCGAGGCGTCGAAGCTGACGGTGAGCGGGGCTTCGCCGGTCGTCGGAGTAGCGATAAAGACGGCAAGCGGGGCTTGAGCGAGAGTGCACCCGCTCAAAGAGACTAAGAGCGCTATGAGCAATAAGATTCGTTCAGGGCGTCGCATGACGGTTCGAACCATGTCGTACCTCCTGAGCTTGCTAGCCGGAGTGACTATAGGGCAGCGTTATTATTATGGGAAGGAAGATCGTCGGGGGTAGGGGGATGCTTTGTCTGCTTAAAAGATGACAGATGTCGGGTTCTTTGTTGGGCAAGTGTACAGCTTCTTGTACAATACACTGTGAAACTTTGCCCAGATGAGTCTGTATATAATCTCGACGACAGACAGAATGGGAGGTTGCATGGGCGAGGGGGAGTTAGAACTGATTCAGCGGGCGCTCCACGGGGATGTGGACGCCTGGGGGGAAATCGTGAGACGCTATAAAGACGCGGTATTTGGGATAGCGTTGGGGATCTTAGGCAATCCCGCAGACGCTGAAGATGCGGCCCATGATGCATTCATCCGCGCTTATGAAGGGCTGCACACGTTCCATCTCGATAAGAAGTTCTCGACGTGGATCTTCGCGGTGACGGCCAACGTCTGCAAGAACAAGCTGCGTCGGGAGCGGCTCTTCGCCCCGCTGCAATATATTTCAAAATTGACCAAAGGGAGCGATCCTGCGCAGCAGCTTGCGCACGCGGAGCGCACGCGGATCATCCGAGAGTCTATAGATCAGCTCAAGCCAGCATATCGCATGCCCTTGGTGTTGCGGTACTATGCTGAGTTAGACTATAAAGAGATTGCTGAGGCCCTGGGGCTACCTGAAGGGACCGTCAAGACGCGGCTTCATCGGGCCAAGGCGGAATTGAAGCGCATCCTGGAGCAGAAAGGAGTGACGGGCCATGCATGACCACGAACTGGAGAACTTGCTCAAAGAGACGCTGACTCACTACGTCGAGGCTCATCGGGATCGCATTGCCGATCTGGAGTACAAGATCGTCGAAGAGCTTCCGGAGAGTCGGCCGAACCTACGTCCGCGCTGGGGCTTGGTCGGAGCGGGTGTACTGGCTGTTGCTGCGGTCTTTGCGCTCGGCCTGTGGGTGGGGCTAAATCTTTGGGCTGCCCCCTGCGATGATCCCTATGTCTTATGCTTGGTCTACCCGCACGCCAAGAGCGTCAGCTTAGCAAGTCAGTTTACGCTGTGGGAGCCTGTTCCCATGAACGGGCCAAATCGTAGTGGCGTCTGGTGGATTCGGCTTCCCAAGGATATCAAGCCCGGTCGGTATGAGTACGGCTTCATCGTGGACGGTACGCGGTGGGTCTATGACCCGCGAGCGACGGAGTTCGTCCACACGTTTGACGACAAGATTAATTCAGTGTTGTATATTGCTCCCCCTAGGGAGAGTGAACAACCATGAAGCGCTTCTGTATAGTCGCGGTTTTAGTCTTTGGGCTGCTTGTAGGGACGGTGATGGCTCAGCCAACCCCGGAAGATGTCTATAAGTGCTTTGCTGAGCTGGGGGTCTCCGATCTCCAGACGTTGCAAACGGCATTCGCCAAGGGCTTTGCCGATAAGCGCATCACCCCTGACACGGCGCTGCGGCTCTGTCAAAGATTAAAACAGACTGCAGCTCCGATCTCGCTGCGCGAAGGGGTCTTGCAGATCATCGGGCGGGCGCTCATGGAAGAGCTGCCGGTCACGATGCTCATAGATAAAACGTTTGAGGGCCTGACCAAGGGCATCCCCCTCGACGTCATCAATGACGATCTATTAGAGCGCAAAACGACTCTCTCAGAAGTCAAGACCCTTTTGGCGAGCAAGGGCGTGACGATCAATCTGACGATTCGGTTTGGGATGGTGACGCTCAAGCTCACTTTGGAAGCCGTGGACACCACGATCACCGAGGCTGCGGGAGCACTGGAAGACTACGTGCGTGGTGGAGGCAAGCTCGAAGACGCCAACGCCATCAAGTCTGCAGTGCAGTTGCGCCTGTTGCGCAATCCGTTGATCCCACAGACGTTGACAAGCTATATCGACCAAGTCGTCAGTGCTGCCGAATGGGCCCAGATCGCCCAGAACATCGCGAAACGTCTGAAGAAAGGATAGCACCCTCACCCCTGGCCCCTCTCC
>CAZODX010000167.1:0-3545 GCA_964578715.1 uncultured Thermotogae bacterium
GTGATGGGAATCACGATAGCGAGAAAATCGCGTAGGGAAGAGCGCTTGAGTTTGCGACTCCACCTGTGCAGTTCGTGATGGGCATCACACAGCTCCCTCGCCGCAGCGCGCTGATGTGCTATAATGTTCTCGATATGACCGAGCGACGGCGGTTCTCTCTTGAGCTTCATGAGCGCGAGGGCCTCATACAGCCCATAGTGGCCCAGCTTGCCCAACACCCGGAGATCTTCGCTATAGTGCTCTACGGCTCGTTTCTCGACAGCGAGACCTTTCGCGATATTGATCTTGCTCTGCTCGTCGATGAGCACAAGCTTCCTCCAGAAAGCTTTCTCGAGTATGAGCTCGATCTTCTTGAGGAGCTTGCGCATCTGAGCAAATTCCCTCTAGATATTCGGATTGTCAACCGCGCGCCGGTGCTCTTTCGGTATGCCGTGACCAAGGGGCGCGTGCTCTTCTGTCGTGATGAACGTGTATGGGTTGAGTTCTGCGAGCGCACCTGGGGAGAGTATCTGGACTTTGAGCCGGTCGCTCGACTCTATATTCAGGAGCTGGCCCGTGGCTAATATAGATATCGCGCGGCTGCGCCAGTTTTTAGGAATCATTGGGGACTCGGTGAGGAAGCTTCGCGAGCTGGGAGCCCTCCCTCAAGTCGACTTTCTTCGGGACTTCCGCAATACCGAGAGTGCCAAGTATCTGCTCATAAAAGCCATCGAAGCTGCTATTGATATCTGCAATCACATCGTTGCTACTCAAAGGGCGCGAGCTCCCGCAGATTACGCAGACTGCTTTGCCGTGCTGCAGGAGCTTGGTGTGATCTCGGCAGACTTAGCAGCGCGTCTGAAGCAGATGGCGCGCTTCCGCAACCTGGTCGTGCACCTCTACTGGCAAGTCGATGACGCTAAAGTCTACGAGATAATCCGGCGTGACTTGGGCGATCTCGAAGAGTTTCAGAGAGTCATCGCGGCTTTTATCGTCGGGTCGTTGCCTTGAGCAGCTCGCGCGCCGCTTGGTGAGGGCTGAGCTCCTTGGCCCAGACCCGCTCCAGCTGATTCTCTAAACTCTTCAGCCCCTCGCCGTCCCACAGCGACGCGCGCAGCTCGTCTTCTATGAGCTGTCTCAGGAACGCCCGCAGGCGCTCGCGTCGCCGTGCTTGCAAGCCCGCTTCCCCCAGAAACGCTCGATGCTTTTCAATAGCTTCTTTGAGCTTTTCAATCCCTTGATTGGTCAAAGCTACCGTCGGAACAATCGGCGGCACCCAGTCACGCATCACTAGGCTCAACACCGTCTGGAGATTCTTTACGGCGAGATCGGCCTCGCCCTGGTCGGCTTTGTTCACGCAGAAGACATCGGCGATCTCCATCAGCCCGGCTTTCATCGCTTGGACGACGTCGCCCGATTGGGGGACTAACACCAAGACGACTGTATCGGCAGCTTGCACGATGTCGACCTCAACTTGGCCGACGCCAATCGTCTCTAAGAAAATAATATCGAATCCGAAGGCATCGAGGGCGAGTGCGACTTCTTGAGCGGCTTTCGCTAACCCTCCTAAACTTCCACGTGTGGCCATGCTGCGAATGTAGACGCCCTCATCGCCGACCAGATCTTGCATCCGGATTCGGTCGCCCAAGAGCGCCCCGCCAGTAAAAGGGCTAGAGGGATCGCACGCGAGGATCGCAACTCTCTTCCCCTCGGCGCGATAGAGCGGGGTCAACTTATCTATGAGTGAGCTTTTGCCCGCGCCCGGCGGCCCGGTGATCCCGATTCTATAAGCCCCTCCCGTCTTGGGGTAAAGCGCGTCGAGAATCTCCTGATACCCCGGCACGCGGTTCTCAATGAGCGAGATGATCTTCGCCAGCGCAATCAGGTCGTGGTTGAAGAATCGCTGCAGAAGCTGCTCGATAGACATGGTCATTCTGAGCCCGGCTGCACTGGAATCTTCGCAAAGAAGACATCGGGATCGGGGCGGCCATCGGGATAGCTTTGGGTCTTTATGATATTGCGATTGTCTCCCCATGCAAGATAGAAGAACTTCTCGTCGGCGGCCATTTGATTGTAGTCGCCCATGTAGCAGATCCCGCGAAGCGCATCGAAATTTTTCGAACTTGTGGACTGCCCGAACGTCGGAGGCACAGCGAACGAGATATCGGTCACCCGAATATTTGGCTCAAAGCTTCTCCCGCCGTCGCGCGACCGCGCAAAGTAGACGTCAATCTTCAGATTCTCGGGGTCGAGCCGCCGATCATAGAAGAAGACACCCACGGTGCCGTCGGCAGCGACGGCGACTGCCGGCATGAACTGATCCGTCCGAGTGTGGTCGTCGTTGACGCGCACGGGCGGCGAGAACGTCTTGCCCCCATCAACCGAGCTAACGAGAAAGACGTCGCTTGTATCTGGGCCATTGCCGTCGGGGTCGGACTGATAGACAATATAGATCGCGCCGCGAAAGAAGCTGGTCGGGCTGCGGTCAACCGCAACTGAGGGCAGTTCGAGCGTGCGGATGCCCCCTTTGAGGGCCTGGCGCCGACAGGCATTAGTTGCTTGCGGGTCGGCGGTGCGCGCAAGCTGCGCCGCCGTCGTCGGAGCGCCGGATTTTCAGAGAGCGCCCGGAATCCAGAGAGAGCCAGACTACATAGACTTCGCCGTCGGGGCCGACGGCCGGGGTCGCCCCCTGCACCGAGAGATCGTCTGAGAGCACCATGGGCGCGGAGAACGTCTCGCCCCCATCAGTCGAGCGCACGAAGAGAATCCGCAGGCCTTCAGGGGAAAACTCCGTCCAGGCCATGTACACGTTTCCGTCGAAGCGCCCGCCGGTGTTATCGACGGCGATCAGCTCTTTGTCTTGAAAATTGGCTGGGTCGGTGCCGCCGACGAGCACGGGTTCCGCGAACGTTCGCCCACCGTCAATAGATTTGGCGACGCCAAGCGCCGAGAGGGTGCGGCGCTGCTCCGGCACATACTGAAGATTGGCAAAGTAAAAATTCCCCCGGCTGTCGACGCCCAGCGACGGATCAGAATATCCGATGGAGCGCGAGCTGGGCGGGACGCGCCCCAAGTCTATAAACGTCTGTCCGCCGTCTGCAGAGCGGGCGTAGCCCGACAGACTCGACACGCCCGCTGTGACGGGCAGATACTGCCCCGTGTCTACGAACGCCACGAGCACTGTATCTTTATAGATCGCGATAGTCGTCTCGCTTTGCGTCGTCTGCTCCGGGATATCAGTCGCAGGGTCGTTGACTTGGATATTGGGAAACTGCGACGGGGGCGCTTGGGCAGCAATGCGCGCAAGCAGGCGTTGAGGGCTGAACTCTTGGTGCGGGGCGCAAATGCTCAACAGCGCTGATTCTCCAGAGCCAGAGAGCACTTCTCGCCATGGGGAGTCGAGCAACCAGCAGAGAGAGTGATAGCTCCCGGAGAGACTCTGAGGAGCAAGGGCGATAAAAAAGAGTACTGCGCTCAGAAAGAGGCGTCGCATGGGAGCCGGCGAGAGGACTCGAACCTCCGACCCACGGTTTACGAAACCGTTGCTCTACCGCTGAGCTACGCCG
>CAZODX010000168.1:0-3541 GCA_964578715.1 uncultured Thermotogae bacterium
TGTCGCCCTTGGCGCGAAAGGTCCCCCGGCCAAAGCCGATCTCGTTGCGCTCGTATTGAAGTTCGATGAGTCTGTGCAGGATCTCATCGCGCGAGATGGTCGCACCTTGGCGCAATGCTAATGTCATCGCCGCGTACTCTTGCGGCGTGCCCAGCCCATAGATGCACGAGACGCTCGCCACGATGATCACGTCTCTTCGCTCAAGCAGCGCGCTCGTCGCGGCGTGGCGCAAACGATCTATCTCGTCGTTGATCGACGCGTCCTTTTCAATGTACGTATCAGTCTGGGGGATATACGCTTCCGGCTGATAGTAGTCATAGTAGCTCACAAAGTAGTGCACGGCATTGTGGGGAAAGAACTCGCGGAACTCGTTGCAGAGCTGCGCTGCGAGCGTTTTATTGTGGGCGATGACGAGCGTGGGCTTTTGGATATTCTGGATGACGTGGGCGATCGTAAACGTCTTGCCGGAGCCGGTGACACCAAGAAGCGTCTGGTGCTTCACCCCGGCCAACAGCCCCTCGGTCAGCTCGTGGATCGCTTTGGGCTGGTCGCCGCGCGGCGCAAACGGCGACACAAGCTTAAACTCTTGCGTATGTGTGAGAGTTCCCATCACTTGTGATTATAGCGCAGCTACGGGACAGGGTCGAGGCCGCCGGGATGGAGGGGATGGCAACGGCTAATTCTCTTGAGAGCGAGCCAGCCCCCGCGCACCAGCCCGTATTTCTGAAGCGCTTGCTTGGCGTACTCCGAGCAGCTAGGGTAAAAACGACAGGTGCGCGGCAGCAGGGGCGATATGAATCTTTGATACAGCGTAATGAGAGAGATCGCCAGCGCGCGCATAGCTTCTTCATTCTAAGCGCTTTGCATTGTGCCAGCAAGCCCCCGTAAGATATGAGCGATGACCCTGCGCAAGCTCGTGGGACGCTACCAGCCCAAAGACTCCTTTTTGCATAAGCTCGACCCGCGCACCAAGATCTTCGCGGCGTTTGCGCTTGCCGTCACGGTCTTCTTTCTGCAATCCCCATGGGATTATGGGATCTTTGCGATGTTCCTTGTGCTAGCGGTGATTGTGGGGCAAATCGGCCTCTGGCCGGTGGTGCGCGCCGTGCAGGCCCTCACGGTGTTGATTCTGTTGAGCGCGCTCTTGCAGCTCTTTGGTGCGCCGGGGACCCCCATCTGGCAGTGGGGGCCGTTAAAAATATCTGATGAGGGGCTGCGCACCGGCGCGATGCTCTCCGCTCGCCTGATCTTCTTCGGGCTGATCAGCGCGCTCTTGGGAGTGACAACGTCGGCCCTGCAGCTTGCCGACGGCTTGGAGGGGGTATTACTGCCCTTGGCAAAACTCAGAGTGCCCGTGCGAGGGCTGGCGCTCATGTTCAGCGTCTCGCTGCGCTTCGTCCCGTTAATTCTCGACGAAGCCGACACGATCATCAAAGCGATGCGCGCCCGCGGCATCGATCCCTTCGAAGGGAGCATCGCGGAGCGCGCAAGGAAGATCGTCACGATCTTGGTGCCCTTGCTGCGAAACACGCTCTTGCGTGCCGAAGCGCTCGCCGAAGCGATGGCCGCACGCTGCTATGACCCGGAGCTGCCGCGCACTCGGCTCTATCAGCCATGTTTCACCTGGCGCGATGGGGTGGCGCTCGCAAGCTTAGGGCTCCTTGGGGCACTGATTTGGGCCCTCTAGAACCGAAAGAGCCGGTAGCGCACAAGATCAAAGCGCATAGGCTCCCCTTGCTCATCGCGATCGATTCGTAGGGGAACGCCGGCTTCGTCAATCCATGTGTGCAAGAGCTCTTGCGATTGGGAGAGCAGAGCGAACTCCTTCACGAAGAAATTCCCCAGCTTAAACGCGTGGGTGTGATCGAAGAGCCTGGTGCAAGTGCACCGCAGCGGGGTGGGCTGCAACGAGGGCAAGGTAAGACGCAGAAGATTGAGAGGGGCGCTGTCACCAGGGGATAGCTTCATTCTCTTGCAGAGCGCGACGGCAAAGAGCCCCGACGGATAATCCCAAAACGCGCCATCCCAGGGGAGATTGAGTTCCACGGGTCGCTGGCCTGTCGCTTCGATGCGCGTCTTCAAGAGCTTGCCTTCGATCTGATAGCGTGCCAGCGTCAAGTGTCCTTCTGCTTCAAGCTCAATGTGCGCAGTCCGAGCGCCCCAGCTTGGGTCCAGCTCAAGAGTAATCCGTTGCGCATGGGGTAGGGGCCACTGCAGCACCATGGCGCTCTGCAGATGGTACCCTTGGCCGTTGGGCAGCTCAAAGAGCTGAAACGACTCTTCGCCGAGCTTACGCTCGCCGTGATGGACATAATAGAGCCCTGTGGCTATGAGCCCTTCGGCGGGTGGGCAGTGTTTGGTGGCAATCATTCCTCTCATCCCCCGGCGCTATCATAAACGATCTTCGCGGGCAAGGCAAATCGAGTATAATGATCGCTATGAGAGCGTTCGGGCTCTTGGGGCTGCTGGGCCTCCTCGTGTGGGCAGATATCGCCCGCACAGAACAGCCGATAGATTGCGCAAAAAGCTCGCTCCAGGCTATTCTTGATGCCGCGCGCGACGGCGAGACTGTAACCCTTGCTGCCGGCGTCTGCACGGAGAATCTTGTCATCACAAAAAATCTCACGCTTGTGGGCGCAGGAACAGAGCAGACTCTCATCCGAGGGAGCAAGCTCGGCTTTCCCGTCGTCTTCGTGCAGGGCGACGCGCCTATCGCCGTGATTATTAAAAATCTCACGCTCGCGGACGCACCGAGAGCTTCAGAGAGCCCCCAGCACGGCAAGGAGTGCGCGATTTTCTATCCAGAGCTGCTCTGCCCGTCAGGGCTGCAAGCGCGCGGCGCTGCCCGCGTCACGGTCAGCTCTGTGCGCATCGTGCGCAATCCCTGGGTCGGCGTCTACGTTCTTGACGCAGCTTCTGTGCTCGTGCAAGACTCGGAGATCAGCGAGAACGGCTGGGGAGTCTATGCCTCTCCCGATGCGTCTGTAGAGCTGCGCGATAGCCGAGTCGAGCGCAGCCGCGAAAACGGCCTTGAGATCTGGGGATCAGCTCTTGTCGCAAGAACGCTCATTCGGGCGAACGGGCGCGCCGGGGTCGAGAGCGTCGGCACTGTCAAAGTCTTTGATAGTGAAATCGTGCAGAACCGGGGCGCAGGGGTCTTGCTCTCCGGGGCGTCGCAGACGGAGCTGCATAGTAATCTTATTACC
This sequence comes from uncultured Thermotogae bacterium, assembly GCA_964578715.1. Lineage (GTDB taxonomy): Bacteria > Bipolaricaulota > Bipolaricaulia > RBG-16-55-9 > DRXL01 > JANXCC01. Next base: position 3,207 of record CAZODX010000168.1, read on the forward strand.
GAGAACAAGCAGTGGGGGATCGCGGCGTACTTGCGCAAGTGTGGCTATCTTTCAGATAACTTCCGCGGCTCAGTGGTGCTCGACCAGAACAGAGTTTTCGGCAACAGACCTGGTGATATCTGCTTGCCGTAGGGCGCGCTCGATGATGCCGCCGCCCAGCACGCGCTCGCCTTCGTAGAAGACCGCGATCTGTCCGGGCGTGACGGCCCGCTGCGGCTGCGCAAAGCGCACGCGCACACGCCCATCTTCTAAAAGTTCTAACGTTGCAGGCACGCGCGGGCTGCGATAGCGAATCTTCACGGTGATGGACCTCTCCCCTGACCCCTCCCCTAAAG
>CAZODX010000169.1:0-3539 GCA_964578715.1 uncultured Thermotogae bacterium
CGCCCGTACTGAGCTTGCGCGACGTGATGCACTCTATTCACTTTTCAAGGATCGAAAGAGACGCCCCTTCCTGGGCATGAGGCAAGCAGTATTATAACATGGGAGGGAGACCCTGTCAAGCGGGGGGGCGCAGCTTCGGCAATAGGCGCTGCAGAAGCCCTCTTAACGGCTCTCTAACTGCAGCGGCCTATCCCCCCATAAGCCCTCCAAATCGTAGAAGCGTCGCAGCTCCTTCTGAAAGATATGTACAATAAAATCCCCGTAATCCAAGACGATCCAACTCTTCGATTCCCACCCCTCGGAGCGCAGCACCTCTCTGGGAAGCTTCTCTAAGATATTTTCAGCAATCGCTTTGACGTGCTTGGGGTTGTCCCCGTGGGTGATCACAAAGAAATCAGTGGGGATGGAGAACTCGCGCATATCTAAAATGACAGGCTCCTCGCCCTTCTTCTCGGCGATGAGCGCAAGGAGCTCCCGGAGTGTCTCTTTTATATCAGGGGCTGAAAGCTTCATTCTGATATTTTGAAGTCTTGGCCTAAGATGATGATCGCGTCGGCGCCTTCGCCGGTGACGCCCTTGGCTGCTAACCCCTTCATGGTAGCAGGAAGTTCCTCAGGTTTGACAACTTTCAGCAAGGTCCGCAAGCTGCGCTCCCGCAAGAGCTCGATCTTTTTGGGGTTGCCCGTGATATCTATAATATAGCTTTCAGGGTAATCGAAGCGGTCCGCGTTGCCCACGTGGACGACAGAGAACCCTTCGGTGCGCAAGAGCTCGCTGACGCGCCGCGCCAACCCCGTCACCCCAGCGCCGTTGAGCACCTTGACGCGCACTTCATCGGCTGTCACGACGTCCATCCCCCGAAGCATTTTATTAACTAATTGCGCCGTGCGCACCGGATCGGGCTCGATATAGCAGCCCCCTTCTTTGGGGGGCTTGCAGACGGACTCCCCGGGGATTTGTTTGATTTGTACTTGCTCGGGGCGCAGATTGTGCAATCTCTGAGCTAAGCGATAGAGCAAGACCGGTGCCAAATTCGTCTCGATATACTGTTGGGCGGTGGTGACAAACTTCTGCAGATCATCCAAGGAGGAGCTGGACGTTCGTTGGCGCAGCAAGGCTTCTATGAGCTGGCGCTGCCGCTGCAAGCGCCCCAGATCCCCCGTCACGGGATCGCGATAGCGCACGTAAGCAAGGGCCATCTTCCCATTGAACTTCTGCGTGCCCGCGGGAATATTAATAAGGGGCTTGGTCACCTCGTCTTTGAGGGGCTTCTCGACGGTGAGCGTCACTCCGCCAAAGAGATCTATGAGCTTCTCGAAGCCGTCGTAATCGAGAACAATATAGTATTTGATCTCCACACCCAAGAAATTGGAGATGACCGTGCGGGCCAGCTCCGCCCCGCCAACCGCATACGCCGCGTTGACTTTCTCCACGCGCCCGTCAGGAAACTTGACGTGGGTATCGCGGGGGATAGAGAGAAGGCGCACGTCGCCCTCACGCAGGCTTGCGACGAAGATCGTATCGCTGCGGCGCGCTGTCGCACCTGATACGCGATCAATCCCTAGAACTAAGACGTTGACACGCTCGGCTAAGGGAGAGGATTCAACGCGGCTCTTGTACCACCAGTATCCGGTGGCGCTCACCGCAAGGGATATAACAAGCAGGAACGCGCTGCTCAGGACGCGACGCCGATGCTCGCTCTGTCTTCGTCGGCTGCGGATCACATTCACCTCGTCTCCGTAAGGGTAACGCAAGTTACCTACGAAGTCAACCCCCTTCTTGAGAAGTTTGTCCTGAGAGGGCAGGGAACTTCGTCCTGCTTGAGCGTTCAAGATCCTCGCCATTCTGCTATAATAGTGAGTTGAGTCTACAGCCCCTGGGGAGGTGACAGGAGATGGAGAGCATCGTGCGGGAGATCACGCGGGAGCTCAAAGAGTCCCAAGTCCCTGACAAATATCGCCCTATCTCATTCGAGGAGTATCTGAGGATGGTCTTTGAGGATCCGCGGTTAGTGCGCAACGCCTACCAACGACTCTACGATATGATCCTCAGCCACGGCACCCATATCGTCAAAGTCCACGACAAAGAAGTGATTCGCTACAACTTCTTCGATGACCCCTTCGGCAAGGGCGAAGATGCTATCTACGGCATCGATGAGGCGCTGAAGAACTTGGTCGACACGCTCAATGCAGCTGCCAAGGGGTTAGGGCCTGATCGCCGGATCATCTTGTTGCACGGGCCGGTGGCCACCAGCAAGTCCACCATTGGACGGCTCTTCCGCCGCGGGCTTGAAGAGTATTCCAAGACCGACGACGGACGCCTCTATACGTTCGAATGGGATGTCTCGGACTTTGACGACGAGCCCACAGATGTCGTCCCGTGTCCCATCTTTGAGGAACCCCTGCGGCTCATCCCCATCGAGCAGCGTCAGAAGATCTTGGTCGAGCTCAATCGGATCTTTAAAGAGAAATATCACGGCGAGTACGAGCTGCGCGTCGAGGGGGATCTCTGCCCCAAGTGCCGGTTCTATTTCAATCGCTTCATGAAGCTCTACGAAGACGATCTGGAGAAAGTGCTCAAGCACGTCACGGTGCGGCGCTTGATCTTAAGTGAAAAGGACCGGCGGGGCATTGCGACGTTCGAGCCCAAAGACAAAAAGAACCAAGACGAAGAGGAGCTGACCGGCGGCCTCAACTGGAGATTGGTGCAGGTCTACGGCAGTGACTCCGACCCCAGAGCGTTTAACTACGACGGCGAACTGTGCGTGGCCAACCGGGGGATCTTCGACGGCGAAGAGCTCTTAAAGCTCCAAGAAGAGTTCTTATATGACTTCTTGCACGCCACCCAGGAGCACGTCATCAAGCCCAAGAAGAACCCCCGCATTGACATCGACACGGTTATTTTGGGGCGCACCAACAGCCCGGAATACAAGCGCGTCAAGAGCAACGAGAAGATGGAGGCGTTCAACGACCGCACCCGCAAGATCGATATCCCCTACGTGCTGCGCAAGTCCGACGAAGAGAAGATTTATAGAAAATTCTTCGGTAAGAATCGCGTGTGGGGCAAGCACATCGCGCCGCACACCCTGGAGATGGCCGCGCTCTGGGCCGTGCTCACCCGGCTGGAAGAACCCAGCGCCGACATCTCGCTCTTACAGAAAGCCAAGGTCTACGACGGCGAGTCCATCCCCAACCGCACCATTGACGTCAAGAAGATCATGGAGGAAGCCAAAGGCGAAGAGGGCTTCTTCGGGATCAGCCCGCGCTACGTGATCGACATGATCAGCAAGGCGTTGGTCAACGACGTCGAGGGCTGCATCAACCCCTATCGCGTCTTGGCGATGCTCGAGGACAATCTCCCCCATCACTCCGGCATTGACGAGAACCGCATCGAGGAGTATAAAGAGTATATCGAGCTCGTCAAAGAAGAGCTGTCGGCCATCTGTCAAGAAGAAGTGCGACGCGTCATCAGCCACGACCCCGACGAGCTCCGTCAAGTTGGGCAGAAATACTTAGATCACGTCATGGCCTATCTCAACG
>CAZODX010000170.1:0-276 GCA_964578715.1 uncultured Thermotogae bacterium
GGCCATACCGATCCTCAACGGCGTGTTTGAGTTCGATGGCTCGATCTTGAGCTTGCCCCACTATAGAGTGATCTTTAAGCCGAACCTCCAAATGGATAGCCTCGCCCTCAATAGCATCACACGCTATGATGCGCGCTTGAGGGAATTCTTGCTGCAAGGCAAAGATCAGCTCTGCAGTGGCTTGTGCTACTTGATCTGGCGATAACAGATGTACACTTGCCATATCTTGTCCTCCCCTACGCTAAACCTGCTTGCTGAGCCACAATACGCAAGACC
>CAZODX010000170.1:286-3518 GCA_964578715.1 uncultured Thermotogae bacterium
CGCGGATTTACGCTTACGGCCAGAACGGATCGTTGTCGCAGTCTACGGTGGGGTCATCCCCAGGACATTCTGGGGTGTCGCCCGGAGGATCGTCGGGTGGCGGAGGCGGCTGCTCCTCTTCTGGGGGTTGTGGCGCCTCCGTCGGCGGGGGCACGAGCTCTTCCTCAGGAGCTGGACAGGACTTTCCTAACAACGGACAGAGAAAGCTCTGGAACCCGAAGCGATACGCAAACTCAACGCGATGCGTCAGCGGGAGCTCCGAATGCGTCAGAAGTGTGTAATCGAACTGCAGGCCGCCGCGCAGCCGCGCCCCAAACCCCACGCCCGCCTGCACGAGCGCCGGATTGATGAGCACTCCACCGCGTATAGCAAGCTGCTGCACGCCAAAGCGCACAAGCTGTGCGTTGGCGAGCTTATATTCACCCCCGATGTGCACCGTGCCGTTCGCTTCGATATCAGCAGCGAGCACAGCTCCCGGCACCGGGCTGAGCGACGCCCCCAAGCGCAGCCCAATGGGGAATGCTTCGCTATGCCCGCTGCCGTAGCTCACTCCCACGCCCAAGAGATTCTCGATCACAACGCCGATGCGCAGCCCTCCTAAGCCCCCAAGATTGTTGAGCTTATAGAAGAGCGCCGGCTCGAGCGCAAAGCCCGCGCCGCTGCCCTCAGGCAATGTGCTCACCGTCAAAATCTTCGCCCGAAGCCCAATAGCCAAGTTCTGCAGCGCGCCCAGGCCCGCGCCCAAGGGCAGATCGGCCAAAGATATTCCCCCTGAGACGGTGATCCCAACTTGGCTGAAATCGAAGCTCCCTGTCTGTACGGGATTATTATTCTCATCGCGCCAAGGGATATTCGAGACGCTCACGAAGACAAGCCCAACGCCGAGATTGCGCCCGCCTGCGACTACCGAGCCGTAGAGCGCGCGCCCAAAGCGCGATTCTATAAGCCCGTGCGCGCTGGCACGCTCCAAGAACGCCAACGCGGCAGGGTTATAGACAAGCGCATAAGCGTCGTCGGCCAGCCCCGTGAACGCGCCGCCCAGCGCCGCAGGACGCGCCCCACGCTCCAGCTCATAGAGCGACAGCAGCGTCTGTCCCGACGCTGTGCCAACGCTAGGCATCACGGCCAAGAGAGCTATCAGGAGCAAGCCCTGGGCCACCCGAACTTGGAACTTGAAACTGTGAACTTGGAACTGTCTCATCGCAGCCCCCTTATCGTTGGACGGCCAAGACGCCGATCGCCGAGCGCACCGTGCTGTTGTCTTGCGCCGTCACGGAGAGCAGATAGAAGTACGGCCCGTTGGGCAAGGGCCGACCGGTACTGTCTGTCAAATCATAGACGAACTCGGTCTTAGTAATATCTAAATCTCGGCTGAAGACCAGCTCGCCCTTGATGTTAAAGATCCTCAGAGTCGCTTGGCGGGCGGGTGCCGGCAACGTCCAACTGTAGACGAACTTCGTTCTGGTCTTGGCGGGATTGGGGAAATTGGTGATCGTGACGGCGATCTGCGCCGGCGGCCCGATGGTAATCTTCTTCTCGGCGGGCTGGCTCTTGGCGCCCTTGTCGTCGGTCACGACGAGCTTCACGGTAAACGTCCCCGCGGTGCGGTAGACGTGCGACGGATTTTGCTCGGTGCTCGTGGTGCCGTCGCCGAAGTCCCATTCCCAAGACTTAATTTGTCCATCGGGGTCTTTGGACTTATCGGTAAACTTGACGGTCTGCCCCGCAGATGGTTGCGCCGGGGCGAACTCAAAGTCTGCTACCGGAGGCTGATTCACAATCTCTTTGATCTCAAAAACCCCGTTGACGATCTGATACGGCACAGCGTTATACTCGACGTCGCTCAACACTTGCACGGTCAGCGTGAGAGTGCTCTTGTCGCCGTTCTTGCCCACGGCTTCGACGGCGAACTCTAAGATCGTTCCTTCGGTGATCCCGACGATATCCGCTCCGGCGAGCGTCGCGGCGAACCGCACCAAGCCCGTCTCCGGGGTGTTGTTGAAGACCGTGACGCTGGAGCCACCGACGATCTGGGGGAACGAGACGTCCGTCACTTTTAAGACCGTGGGATCATACGAGAACTGTCCTTGGATGCTCGCGATGCCCGGCGCGGGGACATTTTCTACCGTGACGGCGATGGTCGTCTTCGCTGCCGGGGGGACGGTCTTGCTCTCGACGGTGAGCACCGCGGCTTGCTCTTGCGCGAGCGCGCTCACGAGCAAGCCCCCCATAAGTATGACGAAGATGGACCAGCGCACGGCAGGCCGGGCATGACGCGCCTGCAACCCTGTGCGTTTCATGAGACCTCCTCAATCCGGCGAATGAATTCGCCGGCTCAGCAGATGGCAGCGTGCTGAAGCACGCGAGAAGCCCCCTTAAGCGGGCTTGCATCTCCTGAGCCGGATGCTTCAGCATCCGGTCACTATTGTACCGAATCGTCCTCAAATTGGAAGTGATGTAGATCACGCCCGCGCTTCTAGAAGCGAAACGCCGCAGAGAGCCAGTGCGAGCCCTCAAAATCGGGGTGGAAGAGAAATGCGTAGTCAATGCGCAGGGTGCCGAACGCAACCCCCAGCCCCACGCTCAGCCCCAGCCCCGTGCGGGTGAGCAGCCCCGCGCGAATGCTGAGCGCATCGAGCGGGCCCAGCTTGGTCAGGGTATACTCAGCCCCCAGATGAAACCCGTCGTTGAGGGAAAAATCGGTGCTCAGCGTGATGAGATCGAGGGCGCGCGCCGAGACCCCAAGCCGAATCCCAATGGGGAAATTCTCCTCGGCCGCAGCGCCAAACGCTAAGCCCACTAAGTTCTCTAAGACCAAGCCCAGGCGAACGCTCTTCACCGGCCCAAACGCCCCCAGCTCCCACAAAAACGACGGATCAAGCGCAAAACCGCTGAGGCCCAACGTCGCAAATTTCACGGGATCGAAGCTCGTGATCGAGACGAATTTGACTCTTAATCCCAGAGCCAGCCCTTCAGGGACGAGAGTGCCCACGAAGGGCAGCGCGCGCATCATCGCGCCCCAGCCGACTGTGAGCGCAAAACTCGAATACCCGAACGATTCGATCGTCTTGCCTTGGGCGTCCTTGCAGGGCTGGTTTTGCGCTGTGAGACAGGGCACTTGGCCGAAATCAAAGAATAGAAGCCCGCCTCCGAAATTCCCAACGCTCCCAAACGCGCTAAGATACGTCGACGCGCCGAAGTGCGACTGATATAAGAGACTGGCGCGCCCGCC
>CAZODX010000171.1:0-3489 GCA_964578715.1 uncultured Thermotogae bacterium
ATAATGAAGCCCTACGGCCTGCGCACCGATCAGTACTCAGAATATCAGACGTCGCAGCACGGGAAGCTATTGGCCCAGGGAGACACGCGCGTGGCTGTCTGCTCCGACTGTCACACAGCTCATAAGATTCTTCCGGCGTGGGAGCCGCGCAGCACCGTCCATCCCGAAAATATTCCCAGCCCCTGCGCGCGCTGTCACGCCGACAAGAAGCTCATGGAGCCCTACGGCATCCCCACCGATCAGTTTGAGGGCTTTCGCCGGGGCGTGCACGGCCAAGCCCTCTTAGAACAGGGGAATACCAAGGCTCCAAGCTGTGCCACATGTCATGGCACCCACGGGGCCACACCCCCAGGCGTCGCCGATGTCTCGAAAGTCTGTGGGACATGTCATAGCAACGAGCGTGCGTACTTCGATGCCAGCCCGCATAAAAAACCTATGGACGAAGCGAGAATCTCCGAATGCGCCAGCTGCCATAGCAATCACCAGATTGAGCCTGCAGATCGAAAGCTCTTCGACAGAATCTGTACAAGCTGCCATGGCTCAAACTCAAAGGAGCAGCTCGTGGGCCAGAAGCTCAAGACGCTGCTTGCCGGAGCCTACGAAGCCTTGGAAGAAGCGACGCAGCTCTTCGAGCGCGCCCAGCAGATGGCCATAGACGTTTCACCCTATCGGTCTCGCTTGATCGAGGCGCGCTCGTATTTTCTGCAAGCGTTGCCGGTGCAACACTCGCTCGATGTGGCTCATATTGAAGAACTGACGCGCCGCGCCAAGTCCATCGCCGACGACATCCGCGGGGGGATACACAGCCTCCAAGGAGCTGTGACGATCAGAGTATTGGGGCTGTCGCTGGTGTGGGTCTTCTTGCTCTTATTGATAATAGTGATCTATCTGGTGCTGCGCGAGCGCAGGGGTGAGCGCCTGTGAAGATGGTCGGCTTGAGGATCTTACAGGTCGTGCTGATCTTTGTGCCCGTAGGCGTCGCAGCGGCGTTTCTGGGGATGCAGACGAGCTCTCAGCCGGCGTTCTGCGGAACGTGTCATATTATGAAGCCCTACTATGAGTCGTGGAAGACCTCGACTCATAACGACGTCCCCTGCGTGGAGTGCCACATCCCGCCGGGAATTACTTCGGAGCTTCAGAAGAAATACGAAGCCCTCTCCATGGTCGTCAAATATTTTACGGGCACCTATGGGACGAACCCCTGGGCCGAGATCTCCGACGAGGCGTGTCTGCGCCCCGGCTGTCACGAACAACGTCTCTTAGTCGGCCGCGAGGTCTTCCAGAACGTGCTCTTCGACCATCGGCCCCATCTGTTAGAGATGCGCCGCGAGAAGAAGCTGCGCTGCACCAGCTGTCACTCGCAGATCGTCCAAGGGCAGCACATCGCCGTGACGGAGAGCACGTGCTTTCTCTGTCACTTCAAAGACACAAAACTCAACGAGGGCACAGCCCGCTGCACGCTCTGCCACGAAGTCCCGGAAAAGCTCATCACCACGGCGGGGCTCTCCTTTGACCACGCCGACGTCAAACGCTTGGGGATGGAGTGCACGCTCTGTCATAACAATGTCGTCAAGGGCGACGGCGACGTCCCCCAAGAACGCTGCTTCATCTGTCATAATGACCCGGCTCGCTTGGCGCGGCTCAACGACGTCGAGCTGCTGCATCGTACGCACGTCACTGAGCACAAAGTTGACTGCCTCAACTGTCACTTAGAGATTCAGCACAGGGTTCCCAAAGAGCTCGAAGTCATTGCGACGTCGTGCGAGACCTGTCACGTCGGGGGCGGGCATTCGCCGCAGCGCGATCTCTACGTGGGGATCGGGGGCAAGGGGGTCAACCCCCAGCCCGCAGCCATGTACGTAGCCGGCGTCCGCTGCGAAAGCTGTCACATCGTCTCGCACGAGGGTCGCAAGCTCGCCAGCGACGTCAGCTGCATGTCGTGTCATGGCGCGCAGTTCTCGGCTACTTATAAAGAGTGGCGCGAGACGCTCTCGCAGCGCCTGAACAAGACAAAAGAGCTTCTGGCTCAGGTCAAGTCGCTCATGGCGGCATTCGAGGGCGCGCTCCCGGAGCCAGCGCGACAGTCCTTGCAGCGCGCTGAAGAGAACGTTCTCTTTGTCGAGCAGGCCCACGCCATGCACAATCCCGGCTATGCGTCAGCTCTCCTGTGGAGGGCCTACGAAGACCTCCGACAAGCCCTCAGCCAAGCGAGCATAGAAAAAGCTCTCGAAGCTCCGTGGGTCCAAGCGCCCTATCAAACGAAGTGCACCGCGTGCCATCTGGGCGCAGCGACTATCTCGAAAGAGACACCAGATGGGCTATTCCGCCACGAGACCCACGTGGCGCGCCGGGGGCTAGCATGCTCGCAGTGCCATCAAGAAACGAGCTATCGCGACCCCCAACACGGGGCGCGAAAGCTCAGCTGCACAGAATGTCACCCCGCCGCAGAACAGATGGCCCAACTCCAATCGCAAGATTGCCTGAAGTGCCATCAGGCCCAGATTGCTGGAAGCTCCAAGATCGTCAAATTCCCCCACGATGCTCACATCACGATGGGCTTAGCGTGCTCGATCTGCCACGCAAACGTCACGCAGCAGAGCCATTTAGATTTTCTGCGCTCCGGCCAGGGCGTGCCTAAGCTCGGTCACGAGTTCTGCGCCCTCTGTCACCAAAGCGACGTGCCCCCGCAAGGGGGCGATTGCCTCAAGTGCCATACGGATTTTTAGCCCCTCGCCTCTCTGCTCCCTCTTCAGGGGAGGAGCTAGGGGAGAGGTCTGGATAGGGAGCTGATATAGCTCATCTTTTTCTACGATCTGTATCATGGCGCCTGCTGCACCGGTCGGCTACAACTACATCAGAGAGAGCTATGCGCTCGAGAGCGTTCGGCTGGATATGGCTCGCGATAGTTGCCTGGCCGGCTGTCGCACAGCAGCCTGCAAGCTGCTGGGATTGCCATGCTAACTCTATAGACCGCGCGGCGTTCGAGAGCTCTGCGCACAAAGACCTCGCGTGTACTGCCTGTCACGCTGACGTCCAAACGATCCCTCATGAGCAGCGGCCCGCGCAACTGACCGCCCAAGCGTGCATGAGTTGTCATCCTCGCCAAGTTCAAGAGTATCAGCAGAGCATTCACGGGCAAGCGCGCGCCCAGGGGATCGGCGAGGCTGCCCGCTGCGCCGATTGCCACTCAGCTCACGCTATCTTCGCAAAGACCGATCCCCGCTCCCGCGTCTTCGTGCGCCAGCTCCCTCAAACGTGTGGGCGTTGCCATGAGAACCCTGAACTCTCCGAGCGCTTCGGCATCGCCCCCCGACGGTACTCGACGTATCTGGGGAGCTATCACGGCATCTCGATCAAATACGGTGGAGCTATCGCAGCGAACTGCTCCAGCTGTCATGGGAGCCATCTCATCTTGGCTGCTTCCGACCCTAACTCTTCTATACACCCGAACAATCTGCCCAAGACCTGCGGGCAGTGTCACCCCAACGC
>CAZODX010000172.1:0-1850 GCA_964578715.1 uncultured Thermotogae bacterium
CCGTAGGAGCTGGGGTGCGCGAGACGATGGCCGCAGGGGTCGCGCTCAAACTCTACGAGGCACTTCGAGAAGGGCAGCGGTTTCACGGCACGGGCATTGACGTGGGGCTGATGGCGCGGTTCGGCTGGCTCCAAGGGGGCTTGGCCATCACTGATATTGTGGGGACACAGCTCTCTGCTGAGGAAGACTCTTTTGAAATCCCGATGATCGTGCGCATGGGCGCGACCATAAAGCTCGTAGAAGACAAGCTGCGTCTTCTCGGAGCAGTCGATCTTGCTCGCCAAGAAGAGCTTCGCGTTTTTCGTGTGGGGATAGAGTTTCAACCCTTTGAGGGGATCGCGCTGCGCGCGGGCTGGGATGGAAAAGCCCTGACGTGGGGTGGAGGCTTTGGAATACTGAATATCTTGCAAACGGACTTCACCTGGCAAGCCGACGGCTGGGCGGTCTCAACCGAGCTTGCATTTGGCCGACGCTAGCCCTTTGCAGTATAATGCTGGAGTGAAGAACTTTGGTGGGAGGGGAAAGAGATGAGCCAAGAGATGCAAGCCATCTTATGGGTTGTGGCGTTGGCCCTCCTGATTGCGCTCGTATGGGCGTTGTGGCGGCGCACCGCCCGCCAGAGCTTGACTGTGCTCTTTCTCGCTGTTGGGGCTATCGTGGTCGTCGGCGGTGGCGTTCCCCTCGTGTGGTGGCAGCTCCATCTGCCCAAAGCGGGAGACCAGCCCCTGCAAATCCGTGACCATCGTCTGGTCAGCCAGACCCAGATCAAAGAGCGAGATTTCGTGCGCCTTGAGGCCGAGATCGAGATCATCATCCCCAAACTCACGCGACAACGTCTCCAAGAGATCGCCGATGAGTATCTTGCCGAAGCCCTTCCCCTCCGCAAGCCCGATATCGCTGTTGTTCGGCTCAAAGACTTCGCTCATACGCTGCTCTATACATACGCTTATCGAAGGTCGCTCTCTCCAGAGAGCGTGCGCCCTTGGATACAGCCCGCAGCAGCAGAGCTGACAGCCGGAGCGCATCTTGAAGAGCCCATTGTCGGTGAGCTGGGGGACTATCGCACGGTCACGATCCCCGTGACGATGACCGCCAAATGGGCGCATCTCAAGAATCTCCTTGGCGAGGGCGCGCTCCCCAACGCTTGGGCGGCGCTCGATGAGTCGCTCTACGACTATGTTGTTCTCTCTGAGGGCGAAGAGCCCCAGATGGTGATCGTCTTTGCGCTCCTCAACGAAGAGTTTTTCCAACAGTATCAGTCTTCTGGAGGTCGGCTGGAAGAGCTTGGGGTGCTGCAAAGCGAGATCCCCATGCCGTCGCTCTTGGTGCTCGCGCACGCGCTGCACGAGAGCCTCTTCCGCGTGAGCGATATCGCGTTGGTGCAGCAGCGCGGGGAGAGCGTGCGACGCTATGACCCCGCAGAGCTCACCGTGAATGAATATGCCGTCAACGGGGCACACCGAGGGTGGCTGGCGCTGGTAGGGAATTTCCCGAGCTTCCCCAATCTGCTGGCGCAGCTTCGCCCTGGTGCTCAGATCATTGGACTGATGCGCTTCCCCTCGTGGCTTGATCCCACCCAAGGGTTCCAAGTCTATTACCGCGATCACGTAGCAACGTTTGGCAAAAAGCCTTAAAGGAGGCTTCAGATGAATCCCACCACACGGTGGATGATCCTCGGCGGCGCTGTCGTCGCCGTCGTGATCATCGCACTTGGTATTTTTTTCTTGACGCGTCCGCCCGCGACGATCACCGCAGAGTTTGAGGGTGTCGTCGCCTCAGGCGACGCGCACGCGTTCGTGCTCAAGGACGTGCAAGCCAAGGACAGCAGAGTAACTCTCTGCTCCCGCGAC
>CAZODX010000172.1:1860-3469 GCA_964578715.1 uncultured Thermotogae bacterium
GGGTCGCCGTCAAGGGCGAATATCACGAAAAAACTTGTCAAGTGACTGTGAAGTCCGCCGAGCACTCTGTGCGGGTCACCATCTTGGCTCCTGTAGCAATAGAGCTCGAAGGGGTCGTCGCCCGCGCGGGGCAAGAGAGCTTTACGCTCAGCGAAGTAACGGTCCTCTCCGGCCCGCAGCCGTGCTCCCTCGAGAGACTGATCGTGCAAATCGAGTCGCGCAGTCTGACTCTTCAAGCAGGCGATCTCGTGACCGTCAAGGGTGAGTATCACGCCGAAGACTGCACGGTGCGCCTGAGTGCACCGATACACTATGTTGAACTGCGCCCGGTTTCTATCGAGCTGGAAGGGATCGTGAGCGCGGGGACGCCCACGCAATTCGCCCTGAAAAGCGTCGTGGTGCTTGCCGGGCCACAGCCCTGCCGGCTGGATAATCTCCCCGTGCAGGTCAAGTCCGAGCAAGCGCAGACAGAGCCCGTGCAGCTTTCCGAGCGCGTGCGCGTCAAGGGCGAGTATCACCCGGAGAGCTGTCGCGTCGAGCTTGCCAGCCGCCAACACTCGGTCGAGCGCCTTCCCACGACCATTAAATTACAGGGTACAGTGGCCCAAGTCGGCAGCGATCAAGTGATCTTACAGAGTGTAAGGGTGCTTGAGGGGCCGCAGCCGTGCACGACAGAGAACTTAGCGGTGCGCGTGCGTGGAGCAGCAGCCCTGCGTGGGGGCGAGGGCGTCGAAGTCGTCGGCGAATATAATCCCAAGAGCTGCCAAGTGAGCGTGGAGCAGCCGACGCACTCGTTCGCGCGGATGAGTACGCCGCTGGTACCCGTCCTGCCGTTCTTCATCTCTGGGGGAGTCTCTTCGATCGGGCCGGTGCTGGCGTTTCGTGGTTCGGTCGGCATGGCTTTTAATAACTCTCTCAAGGGGATGATCTCTGTCGGGTACGGCTCCGGCTCCATACAGAAACCGGAACTGACCAAGCCCGTCACTTTCACCGTGATGCCCGTAGATTTTACTGTCTGGCACAGCCTTGGAGGTGGGCTGCACGTCGGCGGCGGCGCAGGCGTCTTGATCGTCCAAGGGCCGAAGCCCAAGTTCTCCAATACCGTGCCGACAGTCCATATTGCTATTGGCTTTGCCATCACAGACTTTTTGATGCTCTCAGGAGGTATCGCCTACGTGCCATGAATACGAGAAAACTCTTAACGCTTGGATTGGTCGTCGTTATGCCCGCGCTGGTGAGCGGCTGCTTTCTCACGTTGGGGGACTTAGAAAAGATCTTTCCCGTCAAGATCGGGCCGGCGTTTATCTCAAATATTAAAATCGATCCGGCGACCCTTCCCGGCGGGGTGACTCAGACGGTCACGGTCAGCTTCGTCTACAATCACGAAGACGGCGATCTTGGGCTGAAAGCAAAGGTGATCGTCAAGCTCTCCGGTGCAACGGTGACTGAACAATCTGTCGAACTCAACAAGACAAGTGACACGGTGCGCGTTCCCATCACGGTCTCGACGCCCAACACCGAGACGAATCTCTCGTTAGAAGTCGTCGTTGTGATCGGCGATCAGACGAGCGCGTCGCTGCCCGCGACGATCCACGTCGCAGCTGACGAC
>CAZODX010000173.1:0-3447 GCA_964578715.1 uncultured Thermotogae bacterium
CCTGCGCAAGGGGATCTTAGATTTTCTTGAGGTTGCGCGGCGACTCCCGCAGATAGACTTCGTGTGGTTCGGGCACGTCTGGCCCAAGCTCCTCACTTTCTATCCGGAGATGCACAAAGCCCTCGAGAACAGACCCCCGAACGTCATCATGCCGGGGTTTGTCGCAGAGACCCCAGCGGCGTTCTCCGCGGGCGATCTGTGCTTCTTGCCGTCGTTTCGGGAGAACCAGCCGATGGTCTTATTAGAAGCGGCGTCGCTGGGACGCCCTTTGGTAGTTCGGGATATCCCCGAATATCGAGGCTGGCTCATAGATAACGTCAATGCGCGCACCGGCACCTCTGTCGAAGAGTTTGTACAAATCATTGCAGAGCTTGCGCACAACCCTTACGAATGGCAGCGACTCTCCCAGGCAGCAGAAGAGCTCGCGCACGCAAGCAGCTTGCCTGTCATAGGACAGTATCTCAAAGAGCTCTATGAGCAGCTCTTGAGCCCGACGGTGCCCGTATGAAGATCTCCGTGGCCATCCCCGCACACAACGAAGAAGCCTATATCGCTCAGTGTTTGGAATCTTTAGATACACAGAACTTCTCCGGGGAGCTGGAGATCGTGGTCTGCCTGAACTTGTGCACGGATAAGACAGAAGAGATCGTGCGCAGCTTCGCGCAGCGTTCTCGCTGGCCGATCACAATTGTCACGGAGTCGCGCAAGGGGGTGGGCTGGGCGCGCCAGACCGCGTGCGTGGCTACTTCAGGAGCAATCATCGCCAGCGCCGACGCCGATGCGATCTATCCCCCTGAGTGGGCGGCGCGCATTGCGCGCGCGTTCGCTGAAGATCCCCACTTAGCAGTTCTTTACGGCCCGGTGCGGCTGCGCGGCTTCGGGGCTTTTTGGGGCTTTGTTCATCCGATACTCAACGACGCGATCACGCACGTGGGGCGTCTTGTCGGCTGGCATAACGTGATCGGCTCAAATTTCGCGATGCGCCGCGAGGCGTTCTTCGCCGTGGGCGGGTTCAATACGTCTCTGAAAGCTTTAGAAGACCACGAGATCGTGCGAAGGCTCCGGCAGGTCGGGCGTGTGCGCTACGACGCGCACTTAGTAGCATACGCATCGGCGCGCCGCTATAATCGTCTTGGGGTATGGAAAACGATTCGATTTTACGCGCGGAACGCGATCCGCGCCTTGGTCTTTCAGCGCGAGACGGAAGATTTGGCCCCTCTCCCTTCTGAGAAAGAGGGGGGGTCAAAAGAGCCAGAGAGCTAAAACTTAGGAAAGGGGTATCGTGAGCACTCATAAAAAAGTCGTTGTGATCGCCCTTGACGGGGCGACGCTTGATTTGATCGAGCCGTGGGCGGCTGCAGGGCACCTGCCCAATTTCAAAGAGCTTCTCACTCACGGGGCATGGGCGCGCTTGGAGAGCACTCAGCCGCCCATCACGGGAGCAGCGTGGACGAGCTTCCAGACGGGGGTGCAGCCAGGTCGTCACGGGATATTCGATTGGCTCGCCCGCAAAGACGGAAGCTATCAGCTTGCACCGATCAGCTCTCAAAGTATCAAAAGAGAAGTCTTGTGGGAGTATCTCAGTCGGCACGGCAAGCGCGTCGGGGTGATGGGCGTGCCCGTGAGCTACCCCGCGCGCCCGATCAACGGCTTTCTGCTCACTGATCTCTTAACGCCTGACGAAGTCAACTACGCCTACCCGCCGGAGCTCAAAGACGAGATCGAGCAAGAGATCGGGCCATACCCGGTGATGCCGGAGCACTGGCGCGGCCGCTACGCCGCGCACGCCTGGCTGGAAAACCTCAAAAGATCTCTGCAGCGACGCGTCGAAATCGCCCTCTATCTCTTACAAAACAAACCCTGGGACTTCTTCATGGTGCACGTGATGGAGACCGACTCCGTCCAGCACCAGATGTGGCATCTGTTAGATAACATTAAACGTCCTCGCTATCACGGGGGAGACTGCCGAGGGAACCCCATTTTAGAGATCTATCAGCTTGCCGACAGGGCCATCGGCCAAATCCGTCAAGTGCTCGATGACGACACGACGCTCTTTGTCATCTCTGATCATGGCTTTGGCCCGCTGTACTATAATATCTATCTGAACTGCTGGCTCTACGAGCACGGGTATTTAGCACTCAAGAAGAACGTGACAACTCTCTTCAAGAAGTTGGCGTGGCGCGCGGGGCTGACGCCGGAGAACCTCTATGTCTGGGCGGAACGATTGCGATTGCTCGACCTAGGGGCACGCCTGCGCCACGACCATTTGCACGATCTGTTAGGGCGTGTCTTTCTCTCTACACAGAACATAGACTGGCCCAGGACGCGAGCCTACTCCTACGGCAACGTGGGCCAGATCTATCTCAATCTCAAAGGGCGGGAGCCTCAAGGGTGCGTCGCCCCTGAAGATGCCCCGGCGCTCATCGCCGAGCTCATAGAAAAGCTCAAAGAGTTCACCAACCCGTACACGGGCAGCCCGATCTTTGAAAGAATCCATCGCAAAGAAGAGATCTATTGGGGCGAGGAGCTCACGCGCGCTCCGGAAATTGTGCTAGTCCCCACGGACGGCATCATGGCGGTGGGCACGACAGAGTTTCTCTCTAACAAAACGATCGCACCAACATACGCAGGGTCGGGTTGGCATCGGATGGACGGGGTCTTCATCGCTCATGGACGGGCGGTGCACCCCGGTCCAAAGCCGAAACTTCAGATCGTTGATCTCTTCCCAACTCTCGTGACGGCGCTCTCGCTGCCGGCCCCTGCTGATATAGACGGCCGCGTCCCGCAAGATCTCTTTACCTTCGTCTCAACTTCTTCTCCGGCCATTGCGGGGAAGGGGGCAGGCTTCGCCTGCACCGTTCGCCGTGCCGCTGCAGGCGGCACGATGAACAGTCCAGACGAAGTCTGGGAAAAAGAGATTCGCGAGCGCCTGAAGGGCTTGGGGTACGTCTAATATGCTGCGGCGGCATCTGTTTGTGGGCTTCTCGGTGGCACTGGGGGTGGGGATTCTCTGTGGGGTCTTGGTGTATCTTGGCTGGAGCAGCGTGCCGTCTGGGGGGATCTTGGCGCGCTTTCTTGCCGGGGTAGGGATCATCGTGCGCCAGATCCAAATGTTGGGATTGCTGGGATTTCTGTCGCTGGCAGGAGTCGTGCTGGCGACGCTGCTATGCTGGTCGCTGAGCTGGTGGATCATTCTGAGGGCGTATGGGGTGCGCATCAGTTGGTGGGCCACGTGGCGGGCGCGGGTGTGCGGGTTTGCGATCACGTATCTGACGCCCTCGATGTATTTAGGGGGAGAGCCGGCGAGCGTCTATCTCATCGCGCGAGAACAACAAGGGTCTTCCCCGGCGACGCGCATCGTGGCGACGATTCTGGTCGCAAAACTCTTAGAGGGGCTCTGTCTGCTCGCGTTTATTTATTTAGGGGTCTACTACGCCCTGGCGACGA
>CAZODX010000174.1:0-2546 GCA_964578715.1 uncultured Thermotogae bacterium
GGTTGCAGGGATGAAAACCAAAGTGTCAGTGCGGGAGTTGGAGGAGGTTCTAGAGGTCGTCGTGGACGAAGTTCTCAAGGTCGCCCGCGATTTTGAGAGCAAAGCTAAGAAATTACAAGACTTAAAGCGTTCTGGGTCTAGCTCTGAAGGGCTCTATGGCGAGTTGGCCACTGCTGCGCTCTTGCTGAAGCTGAAGGCAGAAGCAGCCCACGAAACACTGGAGCAGCTTATAGAAGCTGAACCTGATGAATAGCTACTATGCCAAACTTCGTACAAGTCGTCACGACGGTCGCCAGCAAAGACGAGGGCGAGCGCATCGCGCGGACGCTCCTGGAGCAACGCTTGGCAGCGTGCGTGCAGATCGTCGGGCCGATAGAAAGCTTCTATTGGTGGCAAGGCAAAATCAACAAATCCGAAGAATGGATGTGCATCGCCAAGACTGAAATGAGGCTCTTTCAGCAGATAGAAGAGACGATGAAAGCCCTGCACTCGTACGAAGTGCCGGAGATTTTGGCCGTGCCTGTAAGCGCAGGGAGTGACGACTATCTCCAATGGTTAGCTGAGCAAGTGCATCAAGAGCGCGGTTGATAGATGTGCGCATTTATGAGATCATTTGGAAGGAGCAGTTTGTGGAGAAGATCATACGAAAGCATGGAGTCACACCAAGCGAGGTGGAACAAGCTCTGCTTTCGAAACCTTATATCCGAAAGGCAGAAAAAGGGCAAGTTAAGGGAGAAGATGTGTATGTTGCCTACGGGCAAACAAGATCGGGACGGTATCTGTTGGTATTTTTTATAAATAAGCGTCGAGGTGCTGTTATGCCAATCTCAGCCAGAGATATGAATTCAAAGCAAAGGAGGGTCTACCATGCCCAGAAGAAAGCACGTTGATCCTATCCCAGAGGAGTTTGCCAGCTATGAAGAAGCAGCAGAGTTTTGGGATACCCATGATCCTGAAGACTACCCAGATGCGTTTCGGCCGGTGAAAGCCACTGTTGAACTACGGAGACGACTCTATGAGATCGAGGTGGATGAAGAGCTAGTCAAGATGCTGCAAGCCGCAGCCCGACGCCAAAAGAAGACCATAAGTCAGCTAGCATCAGAAATTTTACGAAAAGAGCTAGCTGCCTCTTGCAAGTGAGTATGACCGAAAAGCTCATTGCCTCACGGCGTTCATTGGAGCATAATACGACCATCTTAGAGCACCAAGCCGAAGCCGAGGGCGGCTGCGGCGTGCTCGGCATGATCGCTTCAGAACCCATCGCCGGCAAGCACGTCTATAGAAGCTCTGTTCAGATGCACAACCGCGGCAACGGCAAGGGCGGAGGGCTTGCCGCCGTAGGACTCCTCCCTGAACAGATGGGCGTCTCTAAAGAAAAACTCGAAGACGACTATCTCATCCAAATTGCTTATCTCGACCCAGCAGCTCGCCGGGAGGTCGAGCAGAGCTTCTTGCTGCCATACTTTGAGATCCATCAGGGCTACGAAGTTCCCCATGTGACAGACTATCGCGACGTCCCCGGCTTGGAGGTCCAGCCCCCCTTGGTGTGGCGCTACTTCGCCCGCGTCAAAGAATCAGTGCTCGCTGAGTTCATCGAGAACAATGAGCTGAAGGGCCTAGACCCCCGTCGCGCCGAGGACGAGTTCGTCTATCAAAATTCATATAGACTCAATAAGACGTTCTACGCCTCGCTCGGCGAGAAGCGCGCTTTCGTCCTCTGTCACGGGAGAAATCTCTTAGTGTTTAAAATCGTGGGCTATGCCGAGCACGCCCTGCACTATTATCAGTTAGAAAATCTCAAAGCCCACGGCTGGATTGCGCATCAGCGATACCCAACAAAAGGGCGCGTCTGGCACCCCGGCGGCGCCCACCCGTTCATTGGGCTCCACGAAGCGTTAGTCCATAATGGAGATTTCGCCAACTATCACGGCGTCTGTGAGTATCTGAAACAGAGAAATATCTCCCCACTCTTTCTCACAGATACCGAAGTTTCAGTCTTGCTCTTTGATCTGTGGAGTCGCGTGTATGGGTATCCGTTAGAGTACGTGATCGAAGCGCTTGCGCCCACGACCGAAAGAGATTTCTTGATGCTTCCTCAAGAGAAGCAAGAAATCTACAAAGCGATTCAGGTCGCGCACCTGCACGGCTCCCCCGACGGCCCGTGGTTCTTCATCATCGCTCGCAACGAGCCCTATGAGAAGAGATTCCAACTGATCGGGATCACCGACACGAGTATGCTCCGCCCCCAAGTGTTTGCGCTGCACGAGGGGCCGGTGCAGATCGGGCTGATCGCCTCCGAAAAACAAGCAATTGATGCAGCTCTGCAAAGCTTACACGAGGAAGACCCGCGCATCTGCCCCGTCGCTGACAGATATTGGAACGCGCGCGGCGGCAGCCACACCGACGGCGGCGCGTTCATCTTCACCGTGGACTACAGCCAACCGACGCTCCGGCTTGTGTGCACTAATAAATTTGGGAGAGAGATACGATCTGACCTCTCCCCTAAAGCGAGAGGGGGGCTTCCCCTTCCCTTGAGGGAAGGGGAT
>CAZODX010000174.1:2556-3383 GCA_964578715.1 uncultured Thermotogae bacterium
GGCTAGGTCCCTCCCCACCAATCCCGTAGCTGCTGTGCTCGACCCCGCTCAGTCGGCTACAGCAGCTTTCTCAGAGCTCACCAGCGAGCTTGCGACCTGGGGGTACGAGACGCTCGCAGCGTTCTTAGAAGAGTCGTTGCGCACGGCATCCCAAGGCGATGCCCAACGCGCTCATATCTTAGAACTCTTGACGCTCTTATTGGATCGGCGCTATCGCGTCGAGAAGATGGAGCGCAAGTGGCTGCGCGCCCTCTTAGAGAAGACTATCAACGCGTTGTGCGATAGCGTCCCCCTGCTGGGCACAGCCCCAAGTTCTCACTATGCCCGGATCACGTGGGCATCGCGCGAGGCGCTGGCAGCCCCAACACCCCCAACGCACACGCTCGTCATAGACGCCACGGGCTTCCCCCCCGAAGGCGATCAGGCGCTCTCGCTCTTTGTCGTCAGGGCGCACAGATTGGGGTGGAAGCGATTTGTCGTCTATCGTTGCTGTGGGCAGCGTTTTCTCGGGTGTGGGCTGGGCCCGCGGTCGCACGGCGTGCGCATAGACGTCTACGGCAGTTCGGGGGATTACTTAGCCAGCGGGCTCGACGGCGCAGAGATCTTTGTGCACAACAACGGACAAGATCAACTGGGTCAAATCTTCCACGACGGGAAATTGGTCGTCTATGGGGATGTGGGGCAGACGTTCTTCTACGGGGCCAAGGGCGGGCAAGCGTATATCTTGGGCAACGCTGCCGGACGCCCCTTGATTAACGCGGTGGGCTGCCCGCGCGTGGTCATCAACGGCACGGCGCTTGATTACTTAGCCGAGTCGTTCATGGCGG
>CAZODX010000175.1:0-2601 GCA_964578715.1 uncultured Thermotogae bacterium
CACTCTGGCAGGTCTTCCTGCGCCATCGCTCGACTTTTATCTCAGTGATGATCCGACACATCGGAGCACATATGATTTGGGCCTTCTGGCCGCTCTTTCTCCAGAGATTGGGCGCGGATTACTTCTGGATCGGCGTCACATCGGCGATCAACACCGGAACGCAGTTTGTCGTGATGTACTTTCTCACCGATCGGGCGTGGAGCACAGGGCTGCTGCGGCTAGGGCTGTTTTTGTCGAGTGTAACGTTTATTACATTTGCGCTTGCCCCGACTTTTTGGTGGATTCTGCCGACACAGATACTCTTGGGGATCTCGTGGGCGACGCTCTATGTTGGGGGTCTGAGGGCTGCCACGGAGGGCAACCCCAACCCCGGCGCGGCGTCGGCGATTTTTACGTCGGTGCTGAATATTTCTATGGTGATCGGGCCGGCGCTGGGGGCTGCTCTTGTGCCCATCGGCGGCTACTATGCGCTGATTTGGGTGGGCGCGGCCCTGTCGTTTGTGGCGTTTCTGTATAGACAGATCAGTCTGGTGCGGGCGCGTGCTTGCAGAGCGTCTTCGGGCTTGCTATCCTAAAGCTATGTTCGATCCGAAAGAGAATCACGATACGACCAACACGCCCTCACACAGTGCGGATATTGTGGATTCAGCGAATGTGACAGAAGACCCGATCCCGCGCAAGCCGTGGCTCTCGCGGCTGCTCAATAGAGTCGGGGTGCCTACTACTCCTGGCGTCGACTGGGTGCTCGATCAGGTCGGGGTGCTTGGCGTCGCGGTGCTCATCACCCTGATTACGGTGAATTACGCGGTGGCGCGCGTCTACGTCCCCACCGGCTCGATGGAGCCGACGATCATGCCCGGCGACAGCTTCTTCGTGGATATGCTGACGTATCATTTTCGCAAGCCCAAGCCGGGGGATGTCATCGTCTTCTGGCGGTGTGATATGGGCAAGTGCGACCGTTTAGTGAAGAGGCTGATCGCTATTGGGCCGGCAACAGTGCAGATCAAAGACTGCATCGCGTATGTGAACGGCCAGCCCTTGACCAGCGACGCGTTTAATCATCCGGGGCATCCCAATCCCCGTCGTGACTGTTACTCTTCGGCGGGACAAGAGAGCTGGGATGTGCCCGAAGGGTTCTATTTCGTGCTGGGGGACAACACCCATAACAGTTACGACAGTCGCTACTGGGGGCCGTTTCCCGCGAAAGACTTTATCGGCGAGCCGTTCTTACGCGTGTGGCCCATCACGAGAATCGGCTTCATGAACGGGTACTTCTGGAGTGCGAAGTAGCTATGTTCGTCGCCGAGTCTGGACAAGATATGATCGTGCGCCTGCAGCCGGGGGAGGATTTTTTTGAGTCTTTAAGCTCGCTCAATCTCACGGCGGGGGCGATCGTGTGCGGGATTGGGATGTTGCGCGACGTTACTCTAGCTTTCTGGACGGGGAGGGAGTACAAAGAGCATAAGGTCTCCGGGCCGGTGGAGCTGCTGTCGCTGCAGGGGAATTTTTCGCAGCGGGAGGGCAAGTCGCATATACACTGTCATGCCGTCTTGGGCTTAGAAGACGGCTCAACGGTAGGCGGGCATCTCTCCAAAGCGACGGTGCACGAGACGAACGAGATTTATATCAAAAAGCTCGAAAAGATCGTGATGGAGCGCCGACAAGAGCCCAGCGGGCTGTGGGGGTTGTATCCTCACGGCACGGGTTCCAAAACGCCAATTTGAAAAGCTTTGAGATTGCGCTGGCGGATGAATCCGCCGTCTCAGCAGATGCAAGCGTGCTGAAGCACGCTCAGAAGCCCCCTTCAGCGGGCTTCTCTCTCCCTCAGACGGATGCGTACAAATCCGGCCCAGCTTCCCATTTGACCGCCCTTGGGACAGGGTGCTATAATTTTACAGGGAAAACTATATAGAAGCGATGCGAACCATGAAGCCGACGACAACCCAGCCCGCCTTACACGCCCCCCCAGGGCGGTATCTCAAGGAACGGCTCATCCAGAGCGTGCTCTTTGCCTGTGCGTTTCTTGCTGTTGTCGTCACCGCTGTCACGATTTGGCTCTTCATTAACGGATCAGGGATCTTTTTCGCCAAAGTCTCGCTGTGGGAGTTCCTAGGGGGCACACGCTGGGCTCCCACCGACGTCTCGACCCCATCGTATGGAGCTCTGCCCTTGATCGCCGGCACATTAATTATCACGGGGATCGCGCTGCTGGTCGCCCTGCCCATCGGGCTGCTCAGCGCCATCTATCTCAGCGAATTCGCTTCGGAGCGCGTGCGCAAGATAGCCAAACCCATCTTAGAGATCTTAGCGGGCATCCCCACGGTCGTCTACGGGTATTTCGCGCTGCTCTTTGTCACGCCGCTCTTGCGCACGGTGCTCCCGGGTATTCAGTTCTGGAACGCGCTCAGCGCCGGGATTGTGCTGGGAATCGCGATCATCCCCTTGGTCTCGTCGCTCAGCGAAGATATTATCTACGCGGTGCCCCGGTCGTTGCGCGAGGGCGCTTATGCCCTTGGGGCGACGAAGTTCGAGACGATTCGTCACGTCGTGCTGCCCGCGTCTCTGTCGGGGATCGCGGCGGCGTTCATCTTAGCGATGTCG
>CAZODX010000175.1:2611-3320 GCA_964578715.1 uncultured Thermotogae bacterium
GACCTGGCCGCCGGATCTACTCAAGCCCTTAGAGACCCTCACCGTGCACATCGTCAACGTCGCCACCGGAGACGCCGAAGCCGGGGCGTTCATCTGGGCCAC
This sequence comes from uncultured Thermotogae bacterium, assembly GCA_964578715.1. Taxonomy (GTDB): domain Bacteria; phylum Bipolaricaulota; class Bipolaricaulia; order RBG-16-55-9; family DRXL01; genus JANXCC01. The sequence continues at coordinate 2,714 of CAZODX010000175.1, forward strand.
GATCTTCGCCATCGGCGCGCTGCTCTTTGCGATCACGCTGCTCTTGAATATTTTCAGTTATTGGATCGTGCGGCGCTTCCGGGAGCAATACGAATGAGCACACAGACGCTGCATCGCGACAGACGCTCGCTCGCATGGCGCAAGACCAAAAGCGCGCTCTTCGGCTCGCTCACCTTCAGCACGATCCTCATCAGCTTCGCGCTCTTGGTCGCGCTGATCGTCTATATTCTCATCAATGCGCGCCCGCTGATGGCCATGCGCGCGGCATCTCGCGCGGGGCTGGTGCTCTCCACAATGGTCATCCAGTGGGACGCAAAGAATCTCCCGTATGTCATTATTACGGATTTCGTGCCGGAGAGCGCCGCGGCCCGCGCGGGGATCGGCGAGTTCGACGCGATTATTCACATCGGCTCGGAGACCGTCTATCGCTCCGCGCAAGTCTGGGAGGCCATCGCGCGGCTGCCCACAGAGACCTTGCCCATCGGCTGGATCTCCGGTGATCCATCAAAAATCTTCGGCGATCTTCTCCCGCAGATCGACCTACAGACGGGCGCGCTGCGCATCGCCATAGATTATCTCCCTGAAGAGAGCCTGGGATGGCGTGCGG
>CAZODX010000176.1:0-3302 GCA_964578715.1 uncultured Thermotogae bacterium
CGCGAAGCTCGCCGGCATCTACGATGAGATCTTAGAATTCCCCAACGGCTTAGACACGATTGTCGGTGAGCGCGGCGTCAGCTTATCCGGGGGGCAGAAGCAGCGCGTCGCCCTGGCCCGCGCTCTCTTGCTCAACCCAAAGATCATCATTCTTGATGACGCGCTCTCGGCGGTCGACGCCGAAAAAGAAGTGGAAATCCTCGGCAACCTCAAAGAATTTATGCGCTCCAAGACAGCGATTATCATCGCGCATCGCATCTCCGCCGTCAAAGACTCGGATCTGATCTTGGTCTTCGATCAAGGGCGGATTGTGGAGCGCGGACAGCACGAAGACTTGCTCGCCCTCGATGGGATCTATGCACGACTCTACGAGCTGCAGCAAGCCGAGGAGGCTGTTCGGCTATGACCTATCACTGGGAAGAAGAGAAACTCGGTGCAGCGTATGACTCCGCGCTGATGCGCCGCCTGCTCACTTATGTGAAGCCCTACACCAAGCTCTTCGTGGTCTGTCTTGGGCTTATCGGAGTCATCACGCTGTGCGAGCTTACGTTGCCCTATATCACGAAGATTGCTATAGATCGCTACATTCGTCCGGGGCTGCTCAGTGGGCTCTATCCGTTGGCCGCGCTCTTCGTAGGGATTCTCATAGTGAGACTCTTTGCAAGTTTCGCCCAAGTCTATCTCTTGCAGCTGAGCGGCCAGAAGATCATGCAGGACATGCGCACCCAGATCTTTGATCACCTGATGAAGCTGCCCACAAAGTTCTTCGACAAAAATCCTGTGGGGCGGCTCGTGACGCGCGCCACCAACGACGTTGCGGCCATCAACGAGATGTACGCCTCGGTGCTCGTCTATCTCTTCAAAGACGTCTTCTTGGTGTTGGGGATTTTTGTGATTATGTTGCAACTCAACTGGCAGCTTGGGCTCTTAATTTTGGTGCTCGCGCCGATCATTGCGTATGCGACCTGGGAGTTCCGCAAGCGCGCCCGCGACGCCTACCGCGATTTTAGAAGAAAACTCGCCAAGCTCAATGCGTACATGCAAGAGAGCATCTCCGGGATGAGAATCATTCAGCTCTTCGCTCAAGAATCGCGCAGCTACAAGACATTTCAGTCCATCAACCAAGAAGAGTTCGAGGCGAACATGCGTCAGCTCATGGTCTTCGCGATCTATCAGCCGATCATTCACCTGATGAGCGCGGTTGCGGTCGCGCTGATCATTTGGTACGGGGGCGGGGGCGTCATCCGGGGCGTCTTCACGCTGGGCAGCTTAGTGGCGTTCTTAAACTACGTCGAGATGCTCTTTGCCCCGATCCGCGATCTCGCCGAAAAATACAATATTCTGCAGGGCGCCATGGCCTCAGCCGAGAGAATCTTTCTGCTCTTAGACGAGAAACCCGAAGATCGCGGGCGAGGGCGTGTACTGTCCAAAGTCGAGGGCGCCATAGAGTTTCGCGACGTTTGGTTTGCTTATGAGGACGAAGACTGGGTCCTGAAGGGCGTTTCGTTCAAAGTCGCTCCGGGGGAGCGTGTTGCCATCGTCGGCCCAACGGGCTCGGGCAAGACGACCATTATTAGTCTGCTGACCCGGCTCTACGACATCCAGAAGGGTCAGATATTTTTAGATGGGGTCGACATTCGCGAGCTCGATGTGCAGTTTTTGAGATCGCAGATGGCCGTGGTGCTGCAAGACGTCTTTCTCTTCTCCGGGGATGTGCTGGGGAACATCACGTTGCAGAGCGAGAAGATCCCCCCAGAGCGCGCTATCGAAGCCGCGCGATTTGTGCAAGCGAGCTCGTTTATCGAGCAGCTTCCCGATAGTTACCACGCTGAGGTGAAAGAGCGCGGCGCGACGCTCTCGGTCGGGCAGCGCCAATTATTAGCATTTGCCCGCGCCGTCGCGTTCGATCCCAAGATCTTGATCTTAGACGAAGCTACGGCAAATATTGACTCCCAGACTGAAAGTCTCATCCAAGAGTCGCTGCGCAAGATTCTCCGTGGGCGCACTTCGATCACCATTGCGCACCGGCTCTCGACCATTCGCGAGTCTGATAAGATCATTGTGCTTCACAAGGGCGTGGTCGTCGAGCAGGGCACGCACGAAGAGCTCCTAGCGCGCAAGGGTCTATATTATGCGCTCTACACGCTGCAGTTTGCCGAAGCGGAAGCCGTCAAGGGCTTATAGCTCGTTTGTTTGCTATAATAATTAAGAGTTCGCTGAGTAGAGAGTAGACGGCTTGCCTAAGAAGCGTTGGGTGTTACCGTTATGGACGGATACGCGGATTCGACATTACCATAAGACGGACAAGGGGAGGGTAGTCGAGTTTTCAGTGCAACTAGAAGTCTTCGTCGAGGGACGTTGGCGAGAAGTGATTCGCTATGATACTGCTCACGGATTTACTCATATAGATCGTTTCAATATACGAGGCCAGCAGAAGAAAGAACTTCTATCGCTCACCTATGAAGAGGCGCTTACTCAAGCAGAGCGGGAAATGAAGAAGAACTGGTCACTCTACCGAGAGCGATTTCTCCAGGGGGGATTCCCATGAAGCGCATCAAGCATCCGGATGAAAGAGAGCGAGCCTATATTGAGAGAAATCTCGATTTGCTTTTCGAGTTTGAAAAATACGTGCTTGAGCACCCTCGATTTGCCGCACGCATCCCTGATAATGCGTTGATCGTTATGCAAGTAGAAGGTGACGAGGAGTTTAATCAATGGAGCCGCAAGCTAGCACAAGCGCAGGCAGACAAGAACCAACCTGTGGTCTATATCATCGTGAAACAGTTAGCTGCCGTGCGCTCGCGGATTAGAAAGCTTCAGTTGCAACAGGCTCTATAAACGTCTCAGAACACCCAAGGAGGCCTTATGCGCACAGCCCTCTATGCGCTCGTCGCAGTTCTGTATGCTGGGGTCGGCTTGAGCGCGGCTCAGCCGTCGCCGCCGTATTCGTTCCAAGTGTATACAAATATCGCGTACTATGATGGACCCGATGCCCACCCCGTCAAGCACCGGCTCGATCTCTTTGTGCCCGAAGGGCTCAAAAACGCTCCCGTGTTGATCTTCGTACACGGGGGCGCGTGGACCTCTGGCGATAAGAATCTGTATTCGTTCATCGGGCGTGCGTTTGCAGAGCAGGGCTTCGTCACAGCTGTGATCAATTATCGCTTAAGCCCGCAGGTCCAGCATCCAGCGCACATCGAAGACGTCGCACGCGCGTTCAGCTGGGTTCATACAAATATCGCTCAGTACGGGGGAAATCCTGAAAAGATCTTCGTGATGGGGCACTCTGCGGGTGGGCATCT
>CAZODX010000177.1:0-3245 GCA_964578715.1 uncultured Thermotogae bacterium
CGGGGGGACGAGCTCGAAGAAGACCAGACGACCCTTTCGCTGCGCCCGCAGCGCCTCTCAGATTTTATCGGGCAGACGAAGATTAAAGAGCAACTGCAGCTCTACATGGAGGCCGCCCGCGCCCGCGGCGACGTCTTGGATCATATACTCTTACATGGCCCTCCGGGCTTAGGCAAGTGCATCACCCCAGATAGCTTTATCCTCACCGCAGAAGGATGGAGGGAATTCCGCGAGCTTATTCCCCCAGATATGCCCCCAGATAGTTATAAGCCCTATGGGGGCTATATTTACGGCCTGCAGGGGCTGGAACTCGCTTCCCACATATACGCTAGTGGAAAGCGCAGGACGATCCGCGTGCGTACCCAGTCTGGCTTTGAACTGGAAGGAACCCCCAACCATCGCGTGATTGTCGCCACGCCCCAAGGGCCACAATGGAAACAGCTTGCTGAGCTCACTCCCCAAGATTATGTGGCAATCCGACGCGGGCTTAATAGCTGGGGACCACAGCAGTCTATTGTCTTTTCCCCTGTGTATGAGAGCAACGCTATCCGGCAAGCTCGGGTAGAAGAACGAGTGCGCCGCGCCTATGCTCACCTGTGGCAACACCTCGGGCGAGCTCCCAGCGGTGCAGAGCTACGAGCGGCCTGTGGCACACGCCATTATGCGCCAGTTATCCCCACAGCAAAGCGTCTGGGCCTGCCCCTCAGCACAAGGCACGGCATTGTGACGGGATGGCAACCAGAACTCGCCTCAACGACTTGCCCGAAGGATATCCCTCGCTACCCCAGGGTGTTAGACCCAGACCTGGCTTATCTTATGGGGGTCATCGTAGGAGATGGCCATTTCGAACAGAGGGGAAATTACCCCAGTTGCCGCATTACTACTTCGGAGCCTGAAATCTTTCACGAGGTAGCGCGCATCTGCGCAGAGAAATTCGGGCGCCACCTGCGCTGGAGTTCCTATGCAGGGCGGGCTCCTTTCACCCGACTGAGCCAAACGATCGGGCATTTCTTACTTGAAGCGGGGATGCATATGGGGAGAGCCGAGGCGAAAGAAGTTCCAACAGCAGTGCTCCGCAGCCCAGCAGAGGTCATCGCCGGTTTCCTCCAGGGGCTGTTCGACGCTGATGGACACGCGTGGGCAGACGGTTACATTGAGTGGACTACCAAGTCTCTGAGGTTGGCTCGCCAAGTCCAGCTGCTCCTGGCCAACTTTGGGATCATCGCCCATCGCCATATCAAGTGGGTCCAAGGGGAATCGTATCAAGTACTGTTCATAGGGGGCCAGGATGCGGAGCGGTTCTTCGACCAGATCGGTTTTCGGCTGAGACGCAAGCAAGAGCGCTGCGCTGCACTGCGCAGGCGTCCTCGTGGACCAACGCGTAGCGACCGAGTGCCCTTTGCTCACGTACTCCTTGACCAGCTCTTAGAGAAGACGAGGCCTCATCCTCGTGCCTTGCATAAGATATTTCAGCATGTGAAGAGCGGCGACCGGCTGCTCTCTCGCGCTACGGTGCGGAAGTATTTGAGCCTCCTTCCCTCGAAGATAACGCAAGAACCGGAGCTGCAGATTCTCGAAACACTCCTCGATCCCACCATCTATTGGGATCGGGTGGCTTCTGTGGAGCCCTCAGAGGCAGAGGTGTACGACTTGTGTGTGCCGGGAAGCCATGCGTTTATAGCCAACGGTTTTATAAATCACAACACGACGCTCGCTCTGATCATCGCCGCGGAGATGGGGGTCAATATCAAAATCAGTTCTGGGCCGGCTATTGAGCGCCCCGGCGATCTGGCAGCTCTCGTCACAAATCTCAACCCCGGTGACGTGCTCTTCATTGATGAAATTCACAGACTCCGCCGCAACGTCGAGGAGCTGCTCTATCCCGCGATGGAAGACTTCAAGCTCGATTTGATTATTGGCGAGGGCCCGCACGCGCAGTCTCTCAGATTAGATCTGCCCAAGTTCACGCTCATCGGCGCGACGACCCGCACTGGACTACTCACCAATCCCCTGCGAGACAGATTTGAAGTCGTCTTCCATCTCGATTTTTATGACGAGTCCGAGCTCACCGAGATCGTGCGCCGTGGGGCTGCTATTTTGGGGATAAAGATTACCGACGAGGGCGCGCAGGAGATCGCGCGGCGGGCGCGGGGCACCCCACGAGTCGCCAATAGATTATTAAAAAGAGTGCGCGACTTTGCCCAAGTGAAGAGAAAGCCCGTCATTGACCGCGAGATCGCCCGCGAAGCGTTAGCTATGCTCCAGATAGACGAAGAGGGCCTCGACGAGCTCGACCGAAAGATTCTCAGGACGATTATTGAGAAATTCGACGGCGGGCCGGTGGGCCTAGAGACGCTCTCCGCGGCGCTGAGCGAAGAGAAAGATACGCTCTCGGAAGTCTATGAGCCGTATCTGTTAAAGAAGGGCTTCATTCAGCGCACACCCCAAGGGCGCGTTGCGACCGAGCGGGCGTACAGACATTTGGGGATTGCATTGAACAGGGCTCAAGAGGCCCCGCTGCTGTGATTCAATGGTGGACATCATTATTGAGCTTACCAGCGGCACAGAGCGCGAGATCGCAACCAAAGAGCAGTTGTTGGCACTGCTCAAAAAATATGATCTCCGAAAGTGGTTCTTTACCAAGCACATACGGATTGACGAAACAGCAGCTATCTCTTATAGTCATCCGGTTCTTACTCTCAACACCCGCCCTCGACCAGAGCCTGTGCTCCTCGCGACATTTATTCATGAACAGCTTCATTGGTTCGTCAGCGAGCGATTCCCGCAGGCAAAAGCTGCTATGACTGAGCTTCGCACACTCCATCCTCAAGTTCCTGTGGGGCGGCCCCAGGGTGCTCGTGACGCACACTCAACCTACCTGCCCTTGATCATTTGCTACTTGGAGTATCGTGCACTCGCCGAATTGCTTGGAGAGGACGAAGCCACTAAAGTCCTTGCTACCCTTCCCTATTATCAATGGATCTACAGGACTGTTCGCACAGATGCTGCACGAATTGGGGATATTATTGAGCGATATAAGCTGGTGCCGTAGTGTAGGCTTGCCTCCCACATCATCTACGGCTATCATCAATGTACTATGAACGCTCAAGAGCTCGCAGCAATCTTGCAGAAGGGTTTAGCTGATGACTTTGCCAGGCCTATTGTGCAATCTTTAAGGCTGTGATCTATCACTTAGGAGGAAGCATGGCGCTCAAGGAGAAGCACTGCGTGCCCTGTCGTGGCGG
>CAZODX010000178.1:0-997 GCA_964578715.1 uncultured Thermotogae bacterium
TTAAGAACTCCTCTCTTGATATTTTCATATCTCGAATGATCTTGCGCAAGAGTCCTCGACCAATGTCTTCACCACGATCATTTGCTGGCTTGGGGGAGCCTGACTGTAATTCGCTGTATGCCTACAAATTCGCCGGACCCTTGATACTGCGGCAGAGCCTCCAGGTACAACGCGATAGCCTCCTGGACTCGAGGGAGCAGCGCATCGAGGGATTTCGCTTGGGTATGACAACCAGGGAGCTCCGGCACGTCAGCGACATAGTAGCCGTCCTCGTCTCGCTCGATGATGACGTAAAACTCTTGCTCTCGGGACATGGTCTTCGTGCCTCCTAGAAAAGTATCTTACCAAATCTTGGCGTTCGCGCCAGCCAGCGTGTAGAATAAAAAGATCTGTGAGGGGGTCTTTATGGGAGTTTCACTAGGCGCACCAAGGAATCTTGAGGTCTTCAATCCCGCTACGGGAGAGAAGATCGCCGACGTCCCACTCACGCCACCCGAAGAAGTCGGCGCCGCCGTCAGCCGCGCGCGCCAGGCGTTTCAGTTCTGGAGGACACTCTCGGTCGCCCAGCGGGCACGCTATCTCTACGCCGCCCGCGATTGGATCGTTGACCACCAAGACGAAGTCATTGATACGATCTGCTCTGAGACCGGAAAACCCCGCACCGAAGCCCTCGTCGCCGAAGTCTTCTATTGCTGCGATCTCTTGGGCTATTACGCGAAAAACTCCGAACGCTATCTCAAAGACGAGATTCGCAGCCCCCATCTGTTAAAGACTAAGCGCGTCTCTGTGATCTATCAGCCGTTGGGCGTCGTGGGGGTGATCTCGCCGTGGAACTATCCGTTCACATTAGCGTTGGGCGATGTCGTCCCCGCGCTGATCGCTGGGAATACTGTGATTTTGAAGCCGTCGGAGTACACGCCGTTGACGGGGCTGTTGGTCGAGCGCGTCTTCCGCGAAGTCGGGCTTCCCGAAAACGTCGTGCAAACCCTGTGCGGCT
>CAZODX010000178.1:1007-3225 GCA_964578715.1 uncultured Thermotogae bacterium
TCGCGTTCGCGGGCTCGGTCGCCACGGGGAAGAAAGTGGCGGAGCGCGCCGCGCAAAGACTGATCCCCGTCTTGTTGGAGCTGGGCGGCAAAGACCCCATGATCGTGCTCAAAGACGCTGATTTAGAGCGCGCTGCGAACGCGTGTGTCTGGGGCGCGCTGAGCAATGCCGGACAGATGTGCATGTCTGTGGAGCGCGTCTACGTCGAAGCCCCGGTCTATGACGAGTTCGTACAAAAAGTCGTCGAGAAAGTGAAGAATCTGCGTCAGGGCGCTGAAAAGCGCTTCGGCGAGGTTGACATCGGGCCGTTGACGATGCCCAAACAGCTCGAGACTGTAGAGCGACACATTCGCGACGCCGTCGAGAAGGGCGCGAAGATTCTCATTGGGGGAAAGCGCAAAGATGGGCTCTTCTTCGAGCCGACGGTCTTAGTGAACGTTGATCACTCGATGCAGATCATGCGAGAAGAGACATTCGGGCCGGTTATCCCTATTATGAAAGTCAACTCTGTTGAAGAAGCTCTGCAATTGGCGAACGACTCGATCTACGGGCTGGCGGCGAGCGTCTTTACCAAAGACAAGGCGTTTGGGGTGAAGCTGGCGCGGCACATCGAAGCGGGCAATGTCTGTGTCAATGACTGCATCACGAACTTTGCGATTCTCGAAGCGCCCTACGGCGGGGCCAAACAGAGCGGGCTGGGGCGCCGCCACGGGGAGTGGGGGTTAAGGCAGTTCACGTGGCCGCAGACGGTCGTCGTTGATAGATTCGGCCTGAAGCGCGAGCCCTTCTGGTACCCGTACAACGAAAGAGTCGCGCGCTGGGTTTCCCGAGCGATTCGACTGCTCTATCGGCGCGGCTGGCGCGAAAAATTCTCGGCACGGAGGTAAGAGCACTCATTATGCATCGGCGTTGGGTATTCGTTGGGATTGGGGCTTTGGGTGTGATCGGGGTGGGTGTGGCGGTGTGGGTCTTGTTCGTCTCGCCGCAGAATCTGACGGTCTGCCCATCGGGGTGCACGTTCGCGCAGATTCAAGCAGCGCTCAACGCGGCGCGCCCCAGGAGCACCATCACCGTGCAAGCCGGGACCTATCGCGAAGAGCTTCAGATCGCCAAGCCCGTTCAGATCGTGGGCTCTGAGGGAGCTGTGCTTGAGGGGCAGGTCAACATTACGAGAGCCGACAACGTCTTGGTCACGGCTCTGACGGTGCGCGGCTCTGTGCGCATTGAGGAGAGTCACAGGATCACGCTCAGCAAGAGCACGATCTCTCAGAGCCCCGCAGCAGGGATCACCATACTTCGCAGTAGAGAGATCTCACTGAGAGAGAACACGATCACCGCCAACGCCGGCGATGGCATCGCAATTGAGTCATCGCAAGTAGAGATCTCTCGCAATACTATCGGGGGCAACAAAGGGTATGGCATTCGTGCCGATAGCACATCGCAGCTCTCCGGGGGAGAAAATCGCAACGGCTCGCGCGTCCCCGACGATTTTCCTACGATCCAAGCAGCGATTGACGCCTGGCAGGAGGGGATGGGCATCAACGGTCTGGGGGACACGAGTGAGCACGTTCCGCCAGGTTTACTCGGTGGAGAGGGCGTGATCTTCATCGCCCCAGGGGTGTACAAAGAGCTGCTCACTCTTCGGGACAAGAATATACGAATTCGTGGGGCCAGCCGTGATGATGTCATCCTCGACGGCACGGACTTGGGAGACGTCGATGGGATCACGGTGCGTGGCCAGGGCAAGGTCTTTTTAGAGAATCTGACGGTGCGCAATTTCCGCGATGACGGCATCGATGCCGAGGGCAAGATCGAGCTGACGGTGCGCAATGTCGTTCTCGAAGGCAACGGCAGCACCGGCGCGGAGATCGCTCACACCGATATCCAAGCGTGGCTCATCCGCGTGGAGATCAAGAACAACCGCAATTATGGGTTGTGGGCCTTGGGGCCTGACAATATCATAGAGTGTCGCGATGTGCGCGTGATAGATAACGGCACGGATTTTGGCGCGCTCAGCGAAGCTGCGGCCGCAGAGCTCGCTCAGAAGTGCCGGTAGTGCTATAATCGTACGTATGTTTGCGAAGCTGTGGGGGCGCGTGCGGCGGCGCATGGCGCTCTACAAACCGAAGCGATTCCGTGATCACTATGAGTACGCGGCGTTCTTCGACGCCCGCAATATCGTCTTAGCCGGCGACGACATGGCCGTCTTGGAGTACCC
>CAZODX010000179.1:0-1948 GCA_964578715.1 uncultured Thermotogae bacterium
CGTCACCCCCATGGCCAAGGCCCTTAAAGTCTCCGAGGCCCTCCAACAAGAGAAGATCATCGCCCAGCCGCTCTCACAAGATCAGCTCAATCAGATTGCTCAGATCATCGGGCGGCGCGCGGAGCTGGGCTTGGGCGTCCGCAGGGTATGAAGTGCTTGACCCCACGGGCACCAACTGCGATCTGGACACCCAGCGCACTTCTCTCTACAATAGAAGTGCTATGGGAGAAGTGCGCGTCAAGGCCAAGCTCACGAACGCTATAGACGAAGCACTAGTCCGGCGCGGCATGCTCAAGCCTGAGCAGGTCCGCTCTTACGAAGCCGATGCCCTTGTAGACACCGGTGCGGTGCGTGTCGCGCTGCCTGTTCAAGTAGTACAGCGACTAGGGCTTACTATACGGGGACAGCGTGTAGCTGAGTACGCAGACGGACGTAAAGACATCGTTGACGTGACGGAGCCACTCATCATTGAGATAGAAGGGCGAGATACTCTTGAAGAAGCCCTCGTGCTCGGTGATGAGGTGCTCATCGGCCAAACGGTGCTCGAGAAACTCGATCTCTTTGTAGACTGCGTCAACCGACGTTTGATTCCTAACCCCGCTCACCCGGACCAGCCGGTCTCTAAAGTCAAATGAAATTCATTGATGAGTATCGCGACGCGGCGCTCGCCCAGCAGTACGCTCGGCTGATCGCGCAGATCACGAAAAAACCTTGGACGATCATGGAGGTCTGCGGCGGTCAGACCCACTCTATTATTAAGTTCGGCATAGACGAGTTGCTGCCCAAAGAGATCACTTTAGTTCATGGTCCGGGCTGCCCCGTCTGCGTCACCCCGGTAGAGATCATAGACAAAGCGATCGAGATCGCCTCGCGCCCGAATGTGATCTTCTGTTCGTTTGGCGATATGCTGCGCGTCCCCGGCAGCAGGAGAGATCTACTGTCCGTCAAGGCCCAGGGCGGCGACGTGCGCATTGTCTACTCGCCCCTGGACGCCCTGAAACTCGCCAAGGAGCACCCCGACCGAGAAGTGGTCTTCTTCGCCGTGGGCTTCGAGACGACAGCCCCCGCTAACGCCATGGCCGTCCATCAAGCGTATCTGCAGGGCGTGAAGAACTTTTCGCTCTTGGTCTCGCACGTCTTAGTGCCCCCTGCGATGGAGGCGATTCTCTCGTCTCCCAACAATCGCGTGCAGGGCTTTCTTGCGGCCGGGCACGTCTGCACCGTGATGGGCTACACCGAGTACGAGCCCATTGCTCAAAAATACAAAGTCCCAATTGTTGTCACTGGCTTTGAGCCGTTAGATATTCTGCAGGGCGTCTACATGTGCGTCAAACAGCTCGAAGAAGGGCGCTACGAAGTCGAAAATCAATACGCGCGCTCGGTGCGTCGCGAGGGCAACAGAAAAGCGCAAGAGCTCATTCGTGAGGTCTTTCGCGTCGTGCCAAGGAAGTGGCGCGGCATCGGGGAGATCCCCCAGAGCGGGCTGGGTCTCACAGAAAAATACAGAGAGTTTGATGCCGAGCTCAGATTTGGGCTTGCCGAGCGCTTTGTCGAAGAATCGTCCGAGTGCATTGCCGGGCTTGTCTTACAAGGGGTGAAGAAGCCCAACGAGTGTCCGGCGTTTGGGACGCGCTGCACGCCGGAGCGACCACTGGGAGCGCCGATGGTCTCTTCTGAGGGCGCATGTGCGGCGTACTATCGGTATCGGAAAAATCACTATTGAAGACGACGTGACAAAACCGTACAATGATAAGTGATGCTCTATGGCTGCCAGAGCCCTAGGACGATATATCATTGCCGATCCGGCAATTTGTCATGGCCAACCCGTCTTTCGCGGCACACGTATTCTTGTTGCCGATGTGCTTGAGCAAGTCGCCTCTGGCATGGCCTGGGATGCTATCATTGAAGAATGGCATGGTGCACTGACGAAGCAGGCTATAGCTGAAGC
>CAZODX010000179.1:2048-3223 GCA_964578715.1 uncultured Thermotogae bacterium
GCGCATGGGGGCGGCGGCAAACTCATGCATCATTTGATCGAAAAAATCTTCGGCGCGGCGTTCGCGAATGAATATCTCAACGAGCGCCACGACGGAGCACAATTAAAGCTGAATGGGGCCAAGCTCGCATTTACGACGGACTCGTATGTCGTGCGCCCGCTCTTCTTCCCCGGCGGCGATATTGGAAAACTCGCGGTCTACGGCACCGTCAATGATTTAGCCATGTGCGGCGCCCGCCCGCTCTTTCTCAGCGCCGGCTTTATCTTAGAAGAAGGGCTGGCGATGGAAACTCTGTGGAAGATCGTCCAATCAATGCGCGAGGCCGCCCAGGCAGCTCACGTCCAGATCGTCACCGGCGATACCAAAGTCGTAGACAAGGGCAAGGGCGACGGCGTCTTTATCAACACCGCGGGAATCGGGATCATCGAACACGATCTCACTATCTCACCCAAGAGCGTCCGCCCCGGCGATGCGGTCTTGCTCAGCGGTGATATTGGGCGCCACGGGATCGCGATCATGGCTGTGCGTGAGGGGCTTGCGTTTGAGAGCGCCATCGAGAGCGACTGCGCCCCCTTAGCTGACATCGTGCTAAAGCTCATCGAAGAGCAAATCGAGATTCATTGCTTGCGAGATTTGACTCGTGGAGGCTTGGCGAGCGCACTCAACGAGATCGCGCATACTGCACAAATTCATATTGCTATAGACGAGAGCGCCGTCCCCGTGCGAGAAGATGTGCAAGGGGCGTGCGAGATCTTGGGACTTGATCCGCTCTATGTTGCGAACGAAGGGCGCTTTGTGGCGTTTGTCGCCCCTCAAGATGCCGAGCGTGCCCTGAACATACTGAGAGATTTCTCTGATAACGCCGCGCTCATCGGACAAGTTGCGGAGCAGCCAGCGGGCCTGGTGACGCTCAAAAGCCGCATCGGCGCTCACAGAATCTTAGATATGCTCAGCGGCGAGCAGCTCCCTAGAATTTGCTAGAGCAAAAAAAGAAGAGGAGCATAAGCCGGATTCTGTGCCGTGTAGGGGCAGACCTGCGTGCTGCCCGTGGGCGAACACACGGGTTCGCCCCTACAATCGGTGAGGGCCATCTCTCTAGGCGACCTACCCGGGCACGATTCGAGCGGGCCACTCTCGGACGCGCCCCTACTTGGTCTTGCTCCGGCCGGGGTTTG
>CAZODX010000180.1:0-3179 GCA_964578715.1 uncultured Thermotogae bacterium
TCCGCTTGCACCCAGTTGGACAGGGCGAAGACACCCACCACGACCATCGTCGAGACGGGATTCTGCAGATAATCCGGAACCCAATGGCGAGAGAGCACCACGACGAGCAAGGCAGCTCCCAGCAGTCCTATGCCAACGCCAACGATAACAGTCTTCACAAACCCCACAGCAGCTACGGTGGCCGCTTGGCCCAGCCCGCGCGCGATCAACGCTTCGAAGACGAGCACGGCCAAAGTCGCCCCGATGGGGTCAATGAGAATCCCTTCCCACTGAGCGATAGCTCGAACGCGCGCCGTAGGGCGAACGTGGCGCAAGAGGGGCACGATGACCGTAGGCCCGCTGACGACGAGCAAAGCCCCTAACAGTATGGCTAATCCGACGTCCATCCCGACGAGGAGATACGCAGCCCCGGCGCCGATGACCCAGGTCACAAGCGCCCCTACCGAGATGAGATTGCGCACGACGCGGCCACTACTCAGCCCGGAGAGCCGTAAGTTCAAGCCCCCTTCAAAGAGAATGATCGCCACCGCCAACGACACGGCGGGGAAGAGCAGCTCGCCAAAAAGCTCATCGGGATGGAGAAACCCCGTGATAGGACCGGCGATGACCCCCGCAATGAGCAGCAAGAGAATAGCCGGAAGCCGCAGCAGCCACGCCAGCCACTGCGCAGCTATCCCCAAGATGACCAGGCTTGCTATCAGCACTAAGCCGTGCTCGGTCATCACGCCCTCTCCCCGAAAACTATTGCTTCGGCCTGCCCCATAGCGCGATGAGCACTCCTAAACAGAACCCCGCACCAGCCGTCAACAGCAACAATAGAATCTGGGGCATCTCCACCGTGATAAACAAGAAGTTGAGCGACGAAGAGGCCCGCGAGCTGGGCGCGATCTTGATCGGCACGCATTTTCAGCCGGATGTGCACGACACGGCGCGCTTGGTCATGAAAGAGCTCACCATCGAATGGCTGAAGGTTCCCCAAGCGTCGCCCTTGGCAGGCAAGACCATTCAAGAGAATAAAGTGCGCAAGCTCACCGGCGCGACGATCATTGCCGTCTTCGGGCCGGACAAGAAGATTCTGAACCCCGGCCCGGATACGATCATCGCCTCCGGGGATACCGTCGTCGTCATCGGCGAGCAATCCCAGATCGAGCAGTTCAAAGAGCGCTTCGGGCTCCACTGACCATGCTCTTTCAGCTTGGGCTTATTTTGCTGGTGCTCTATCTTGGGGCGCTGTTGGCCCATCGTATCAAGCAATCGAGCGTGCCCGTCTTCATCCTCGCTGGGGTGGGTTTGCAGGCGTTCGTGCCCCATTCGGAGATCATAGACTTCATGGCCCAGCTGGGGGTCATGCTCTTGTTCTTTATGATCGGGCTAGAGTTCTCACCGGAGCGGCTGCGCCGCGGCGGAGGCAAGCTCGCTCTGGCCGGCAGCGTAGATGTGCTCCTCAACCTGCCCGTAGGGGTTCTGTTGGGGCTTGCTATCGGGCTCGATATGCTGGGAGCGCTCGTGCTGGGCGGCGCCCTCTATATTAGCAGCTCGGCGATCATCGCGCGCAATATCATTGAGTTCCGGCGAGCCGCCCACCCCGAAACCGAATATCTGTTGGGCGTCCTAGTCTTTGAGGATATCTTTATCGCGCTCTATCTCTCTTTGGTTGCGGGGTTGCGTGGGGCCGAGGGCGTGCCGCTTGGCCATCTCGCTTGGGCATTCCTCAAGACGCTGGGGTTCTTCGGTGTTGCGCTTGGGGCAACCCTCGTCTTGCACCGATGGTTTCGCAAGCTCTTCGCCCATGAATCCATTGAGGCGTTTCTGCTCCTGGTGCTTGCGCTCATCGTCTTGTTTGCGGCAGCAGGGGAGTTCTTAGGGCTCTCCAGCGCTGTGGGGGCGTTCTTGGCCGGTTTTATTCTTCCCGAGAGGGAGATCCGCGAGCGCGTCGATCGCATCATCACGCCCTTCCGCGATCTCTTTGCCGCGATCTTCTTCGTCTCGTTCGGGCTGCTGATCGACCCTTCTAGCTTCGGGCGCGTGGCGCTCCTTGGGCCGGTGGTGCTCCTGTTGGCTATAGCGACTAAGATACTCACGGGGATAGCAATCGGTTGGCTGGTGAGGCTGAGCCGCGCGGCCTCGGTGCGTCTGGGGATCGCGCTCATCCCGCGTGGGGAGTTCTCTATTCTTCTGGCGGGGCTTGCCCCAGAGCCGGCGCTGCTGGCGCTCACAGTGGTGACCGTCTTTGTGTTAGCTCTGCTGGGGCCGGTCCTTATGAAATGGGCCGATTGACTCAGGAGAAGATACCCTTTACAATACAAGCCATGAGCTCTGCGGCGCTCGCTCAGATATCGTGGAGCGATCCCATCGTTCGCAAGACGATCTGGTCGCTGCTCAGTCTGTTGATCTTGTATGGCCTGACCTGGGCCGCCAGCCGCCTCCTAGGCCGAACGGTCACAGACCCGCTCCGGAGATATAAATCCCGCAAGCTCTTGTACTACGCTATGACGGCCTTGGGCGCCTTGGTGCTCATGGGCATCTGGTCGGAGAGCGTAAGCCAAGTCGCCCTGGCCCTCACCGTGCTGGGGGCTGGGATCGCCTTAGCCCTGCAGCAACCGATCCTGAGTGTAGCGGGTTGGCTCTTCATTCTCATCAACCGCCCTTACGATGTTGGGGATCGCATCGAGATTGGGAGCGTGAGCGGTGATGTCATCGATATAGGGGTGTTCAAGACCACGCTGCTGGAGATCTACCCTGAGGGTGCAGGGAAGGGCACGCAGAACACGGGGCGTGTCATTGATTTCCCCAACAGCTTGGTGCTCTCGCAAACGCTCGTGAGCTTCACACGCGGCTTCGAGTTCCTCTGGGATGACTACCCCATTCTCATCACGTTTGAGAGCAATTGGCAGAAGGCTGAGCGCCTGCTCCTGGAGATCGTGCGCCGCGAGGTGCGCGCCTTCGAGGCCACAGCCCGCACTCAGCTTGAGCATATGTCCAAAAGCTATCTTGTGCAGTATAGGAGTCTCGAGCCGGCGGTCTTCGTCGTTATCCGTGATAGCGGCGTGGAGTTGGGAATACGCTATCTCACGCCGGCGCGCCAGCGCCGGGCCATTCGAGACCGCATCTCGAGGGCGATCTTGACGGCGTTCGCCCAAGAGCCCGATATCGAGCTGGCTTACCCGACGTATCGGATC
>CAZODX010000181.1:0-3164 GCA_964578715.1 uncultured Thermotogae bacterium
CGTCAGCACCTGCACGCCCTCCAACTTAAGCTCGTTGACGTGCACCGCTTGACCGATGCCCAGATTCGTCACATCGATCTCAATAATCTCCGGGATAGCGTCCATGGGCCCGCGCACCTTCACGACATCGCGCAGGAGCTGGAGCACCCCGCCCTCCTTGCGCCCTTTGGGCTCCCCGTGCAGCCGCACCGGGACATCTATCGTCACCGGCCGATCCGGCGCCGGGTGATAGAGATCGATGTGAATGACCCGATCGGTCAGTAAGTCATGCTGGATCTCCTTGATGAACGCGGGGTACTTCTTGCCGTCGAGCTCTACCGTAATGCGCGAGCTCCGTGTGATGCGGGCTAAGAGCCTGTCAAGCTCCTTAGCGTTCACCATGATGTGCTGATGGACTTCATGGCCATAGAGCACGCCTGGGACAAATCCTTGGCGCCGCAGCGCTCGAGGGTTGGGTTTTGGTCCACGAGGCTCAGCTTTAAGTGTGTATTCCATAGAGAATCTCCTCCATTCTGACTTCTAATAGTGCGGGAACATTTCGCTCACGGACTCTTGCCGATGGATGCGCTTGATCGTCTCGGCGAGCAGCACCCCCACGGAGATTACGTCAATCTTGGGGCTTTTAGGTACAGGGATCGTGTTGGTCACGACGATCTTCTTCACCGGCGACGCTTCTAATTTTTTGACGGCATCGCCGGCGAAGACCCCATGGATGAACGCCGCTGAGACCTCCCGCGCGCCGAACTCTAATAATAAATTTGTCGCCTCGATCACCGTGCCGCCGGTGGCCAAGATGTCGTCTATTAAGATGGCGCGCTTGCCCTGCACATTCCCGATGATATTGAGCGCCCGCACCTCTGTGGGGCTGAGCCGGCTCTTCTCGACGATCGCTAAGGGCAGCTCCAGGCGCTCGGCGACGGCGCGGGCCCGCTTGGCCGCCCCTACATCGGGCGCGACGATCACGGTGTTCTCCAAGTCTTGGTGCTGAAAATACTCAGCGAGAATGGGATCCCCCCGAAGATTGTCGACGGGGATATCGAAGAACCCTTGAATCTGCCCGGCAGGCAGATCGAGTGTGAGAACTCTGTCGGCCCCCGCGGTGACGATCATATTCGCGACGAGTTTCGCACTGATGGGCACGCGCCCGATGTGCTTTCGGTCTTGGCGGGCGTAGCCGTAGTACGGAATCACTGCCGTGATACGCTCTGCGGAGGCGCGCTTGAGCGCATCGATAATCAATAACAATTCCATGAGATTCTCGTTGACCGGCGGGCAGGTGGGCTGAATGACGCAGACGTCGGCCCCACGCACCGTCTCTTTGATGTGCACGCTGATCTCGCCGTCGGGGAAGCGCCCGATCTCGGCTTCCGTCAAGGGGATTCCCAAATGCTCGCTGATCTCTTGCGCGAGCGCGGGATTGGCATTGCCCGCGATAAGCTTCAGTTCGTCTTGCACGCTCTTCCCTCCCAGAAAAAATGACATACTCAGGAAGCTTGGGATAGACTACTATAGCAAATTCACCGCGAGCCTGCAATCAGGCGATGGATTTCGTCGAGGGGGCGGGTGTGGGGCTTATGGATAATCGAGTGCATGGAGCCGCCGCCGTCGCCGGGGAAGCGCGGAATAATATGACAATGCAAATGGGGGATAGCTTGTCCCGCGGCACGCCCATCGTTGAAGCCGATATTGAACGCTGGGGCGCCCAAAGCGCGGGCGATCTGCTCCGTCACTTTTTGCACGGTTTGGAAGAGCTTGCCGGCCAGCTCTGGGGGCAAGTCGGAGAGCCGTTCCGCGTGCACTTTGGGGATGACGAGCGTGTGCCCATCGGTCATGGGATAGCGGTCGAGAAACGCCATAGTCTCAGAGTCTTCGTAGACTTTATGGGCATCAAGCTCCTCACGCACGATCTTGCAGAAGATACACTCCATAGGCTCACTCCTTGAGATGGACCTCGGCAAATGTGTGCTTACCTATGCGCAGGAGCGCTCCGTCTTTGACGAGCACACTCTGATCAAACTGGGTGATCTTTCTCCCGTCAAGCTCGACGGCCCCTTGCTCGATGAGGCGCTTGGCCTCCGAGCGGCTCTTGGTCAACGGCGCGATGAGATCGACGATCCAGATAGTGCCATCGGGCTTGAGCGCGCTTCGGTCGAGAGAGAGCTTGGGGATGTCTGTGGGGCGCTCCTTCCGAGCGAAGACCCGCTCGAATTCTTCCAAAGCCCTATCGGCAGCTTCTTGCGAGTGATAGCGCGCTACGACAGCATGGGCCATCTTCTGTTTTTGCTCCTTGGGATGGAGCTTCTTCAGCTCTTCCCAATCGAGATCTGTCAGCAGTTTCACATACTTTTCTAAGAGCGCGTCGGGGATGGACATCAATTTCCCGAACATCTCGGTGGGCGGTTCGGTGATGCCCACATAGTTGCCGTAGCTCTTGCTCATCTTCTTGACGCCGTCGAGGCCCTCTAAGAGGGGCATGATGAAGCAGACTTGGGGCTCTTGGCCGTAGCGCTCTTGGAGTGCTCGCCCAACTAAGAGATTAAAGCGTTGATCGGTCCCGCCCAGCTCGACGTCAGCTTCAATAGCGACGGAATCATAGCCCTGGGCTAGGGGATAGAGAAACTCGACGATGCTGATGGGATTGCCCTCGCGGAAGCGCTTGGCGAAATCGTCGCGCTCGAGCATCGCCGCGACGGTGTACTTCGACGCCAACTCTAAGAGCCTGGCGAAGTCCATCTTTTCGAGCCACTCGGAATTATAGCGAAACTCCGTGCGCGCGGGGTCGAGAATTTTGAGGGCTTGCTCTTTGTACGCTCTCATATTCGCTTCGACTTCTTCTTTGGAGAGCATCTTGCGTTGGCTGGCGCGCTCGGAGGGGTCGCCGATGCGTGCCGTAAAATCCCCGACGATCAAGACCGCTGTATGGCCTAACTCTTGGAAATCGCGCAGTTTCTGTAAGACGACGCCGATGCCAATGTGAATATCCGGGCTGGTGGGATCAACTCCGAGCTTGACGCGCAGGGGTTTTCCGGTGCGAGCTGATCGCTCTAATTTTTTGATCAGATCGGCCTCGGGGATGATATCCACAGCCCGGCGCTTGAGAAAACGAAGCTGCTCTTCAAGAGTCAAACGCTTCATAGACGGGGTGAGTTTAGCGCAGGATGCGG